>CAZDBC010000069.1:0-10688 GCA_964503295.1 uncultured Kiloniellaceae bacterium
GTCGGTGGTGCGCTGGTAGAAGGCGGGCAGGCGGTCGCAGCGGAAGCCGACCAGCGGCACGCCCTGGGTCTCGAGCACCTCCAAGGTTCGCGGCAGGTCGAGCAGGGACTTGGCGCCGGCGCAGACGACGGCGACCGGCCGACGCCCCAGCGCGATCAGGTCAGCGGAGACGTCGAGGCTGTCCTGTCCGCCCGGGTGGACGCCGCCGATGCCGCCGGTGGCGAAGACCCGGATGCCCGCGGCCGCCGCGACGACCAGGGTGGCCGCGACCGTGGTCGCGCCGGTCCTTCCGCCGGCGAGGCAGGCGGCCAAGTCGCGGCTGCTGAGCTTGACGACCTCGTCGGACTCGGCAAGGCGGCGCAGGTCTGCCGCGTCGAGGCCGACCTTCAGCCGGCCGTCGAGCACGGCGACCGTCGCCGGGAGCGCCCCTTCCTCGCACACGGCGGCCTCAAGCGCGCGGGCGGTTTCCAGATTGCTCGGGCGCGGCAGGCCGTGGGCGATCACGGTCGACTCGAGCGCGACCACGGGCTCGCCGGTGGCCAGCCCGGCGGCAACCTCGGGCGCGAGGCAAAGGACGGCGTCGGGGCGCGTCCTAGGCACGGGTCAGGCTGCCTTTGACACGAGGACGATGCGGCTTGAAGCGTCGGCGCCGGGCGGGCGATCATGGTCGAACATCATGGCTTCCCCCGATCCCTCGATACCGGAAAGCTGGCTCAAGGTCACGCCACGCGGCCTCTACTGCGTACCCGGAGACTTCTACGTCGATCCGTGCCGGCCGGTCGCGCGCGCGGTCGTGACCCACGGCCACGCGGATCATGCCCGGCGCGGGCACGGCGCCGTGCTGGCCACGCCGGAGACGCTCGGCATCATGCGTCTGCGCTACGGTGGCGATGCGGGCCGTCGGCTGCAGGACGCGCCTTATGGCGCCGAGACCGAGATCGGCGGCGTGATAGTACGCTTGGTTCCGGCCGGCCATGTGCTCGGCAGCGCGCAGGCGGTGCTGGAATGGCGCGGCTGCCGAATCGTGGTCTCGGGCGACTACAAGCGCCAGCCGGACCCGACCTGTGCGCCGTTCGAGACCGTGCCCTGCGACGTCTTCGTGACCGAGGCGACCTTCGGCCTGCCGGTGTTCCGCCATCCCCCGGCAGGCGAGGAGATCGCCAAGCTGCTGAAGGCGCGGGAGCTCTATCCCGAGCGGGCGCTTCTTGTCGGCGCCTATGCGCTCGGCAAGGCGCAGCGCATGATCGCGCTTCTGCGCGCGGCCGGCTACGACCGTCCGGTCTTCCTGCATGGAGCTTTGAAGCGGCTGACCGACTTTTATGTCGGACAGGGTATCGGGCTTGGCGAGCTGCGGCCGGTAAGCGCAGGTGCGCGCCGCGAGCTGGCCGGAGAAATCGTGATTGCGCCGCCCTCGGCGCTGGCCGACCGCTGGTCGCGGCGCCTGCCGGAGCCGGTGACGGCCATGGCCTCGGGCTGGATGCGGGTCCGGGCGCGAGCCAGGCAGCGCGGCGTCGAATTGCCGGTGATCGTCTCCGACCATGCCGACTGGGACGAACTGACCCGCACGATCGAGGAGGTGGCGGCGGGCGAGATCTGGGTGACTCACGGCAACGAGGAGGCCCTGGTCCATTATGCCGGGACCCGCGGCCTGCGCGCCCGCGCGCTCGCCCTGATCGGGCGGGGGGAGGACGAGGACGAGCAGGGCGAACTCCCATTTGCGGCCGGGGGGGAGCCGCAATGAGGGCGTTCGCGGCGTTGCTCGACCGGCTGTCCTTTACGCCCGCGCGCAACGACAAGCTGCGTCTGCTGGAAGATCACTTCCTGCGCGCAGCCGACCCCGAACGGGGCTATGCCCTGGCGGCGCTGACCGGGGAGCTCGACTTCCCGGGAGTCAAGACGGCGCAGTTGCGTGCCCTGGTCGAGGCGCGCTGCGATCCGGTGCTGTTCCGCTGGTCCTACGACTATGTGGGCGACCTGGCGGAGACCGTGGCGCTCATCTGGCCCCAACGTGGGGGCGCGAACCGGGAGCCGAGCCTGGCCGAGGTGGTCGGGGCCCTGCGCGAGGCGCCGCGGAACAGGGCGCCGGCGCTGGTCGAGCGCTGGCTCGATGCGCTCGGCGGCACCGAGCGCTGGGCGCTTTTGAAGCTGATCACCGGGGCGCTGCGGGTCGGCGTTTCGGCACGCCTCGCCAAGACCGCGCTGGCACGCCTGGGCGGCCAGGACGTGGCTGCGATCGAGGAGATCTGGCATGGCCTCGCGCCGCCCTACGAAGAGCTCTTCGCCTGGCTGGAAGGTTCGGGGGCGCGCCCGGAAATCGATGCGCGCGCCGCCTTTCGTCCGCTCATGCTGGCGACACCGCTGGAAGAAGGCGAGCTGACGGCGCTCGATCCGCAAGACTATCGCGCGGAGTGGAAGTGGGACGGCATCCGCGTGCAGCTGGCGGCGGTCGGCGGCGAGGTCCGCCTCTTCTCGCGCAGCGGAGACGAAATCGGCGGCGCCTTTCCGGACATCGTCGAGCGGGTCGACTTCGACGCCGTGCTCGACGGCGAGCTCCTGGTCCTGCGCGACAGCGAGGTGGCGCCGTTCAACGACCTGCAGCAGCGGCTCAATCGCAAGCGGGTGACGGCCGCCATGCTGCGTGATTATCCGGCGCACCTGCGGCTCTACGATATCCTGTTCGACGGCGCAGAGGATCTGCGGCCCTTGCCCTTCGATGCGCGACGCGCCCGCCTCGAGGCCTGGCACGCGCGCATGCGCCCCAAGCGCATCGACCTCTCCCCCCTGATACCTTTCGCGGACTGGGACGACCTGCGCCAGACCCGCGCGACCGCCCGCCAGCGCGCGATCGAAGGCGTGATGCTCAAGCGCGCCGACAGCCCCTATGTCGCCGGGCGGCCGAAGGGGCCCTGGTTCAAGTGGAAGCGTGATGCCCTGACTCTCGACACCGTGCTGATGTATGCGCAGCGCGGCCACGGCAGGCGCTCTTCGCTCTATTCCGACTACACCTTCGGTGCCTGGCGTCCGGCCGAGGACGGCGGCGAGGAACTGGTCCCTGTGGGCAAGGCCTACTTCGGCTTCACCGACGAGGAACTGCGCGCCCTCGACCGCTGGGTGCGCAACCATACGACCGAACGCTTCGGCCCGGTGCGCGCGGTGGAGCCGGGCCTCGTCCTCGAGATCGCTTTCGATGCAGTACACCGCTCGACCCGCCACAAGTCGGGCGTGGCCATGCGCTTCCCGCGCGTGCACCGCATCCGCTGGGACAAGCCGCCGGAAGAGGCCGACCGCCTGGAGACGCTCGAAAAGCTGATCGAGGGGTGAGCCGGCGCGTCCGCGACCCCGCCGGATCAGTGCACTGTTCGGCCGGATGGGCGATGGTCGTCGAGGCGCACGACGTTGGCGCCGGCTCCGTCCGGCTCCGGCAGGTGCAGGCCGCCCGCGGCGAGCGCCCCGGCCAGAGTCTCGGCCGCTTCGGCGACGCCGGATATGCCCACCGGCGACACCAGCCGTGCGGCCGTTGCCTCGAGCTGGCGCGGCCGTCCGTGCTGCGCGCTGGCGATCAAGCCGAGGATCAGATGCTCGTCTTCGGCCAGCAGGCCGCAGCAGGGCGGATGGAAGCTGACGATGCGCGTCGCGTGACCGGCGATCACGCGCAGAAGCCGTTCGAGGGCGCCGAGCGCCTCGCGCGCCACCGCCGGCTGCATGGCGGTCGACATCTCGCACCAGGCGAACTGCCAGTGGCGCGCGTCGCGCGTGGTGACGCCGCGCAGCCATTGGCGGTAGACGTGCAGCAGCAGGCGCTCCTGCATCGTGAGGTCGCCGACCTCGCGGCAGTCGGGAAGGGGCCAAGAACGGGCGGGGACTTGGGTCACTTGGAAGGCTCCTCGGGCAGGATAGACGGCGCAGAAAGCGCTCGGGCTGGGGCCGGCCCGCCACCGCGCTGGAGCGGCAGCGGGCCGGGCGATTCCTAGTTCAGGCGGTTGGCCGCGAGTTCCATGCGCGCGGCCGCGCCGTAAAGCAGCGAGGCGTCGGTCTCCAGGCTGTCCGGCGGGACGAGGCTCGGCCAGGCCGGCGTCAAGGTGGCCAACTGCTTTCTCATCTCGGCGATCACCTCCTTGGCTTCGGCGCCGCCGGAGCCGCTCGCCTGCTCGAGTTCGCGTCCGGCGATCTGAACGAAGCCGTAGGCGTCCTGGTATTCGTGGGCGTTGGCCAGTTTGCCGTCCTTCACGCCGATCCCGTATTCCTCGGCGGCGACCTTGACCAGCTCGACCGCGACGGCGAGCCGTTCCGGCAGCGAAATCTCGCCGGCCGCCGATTCGGCCGAGGCGATGGCGGCTTCGAGGGCTTCATGCGCCTCGACCACCTCCGCTACCGGCGCGCCGTTCTCGACCAGAGTCGCGAGGCGCTCCAGCTCCTCCGCGAAGCCCTCGGACCCGCGCGCGGCCAGGGCCGGTTCGAGGTCGGCGTAGAGCTCGTCGCCGGGATGCTTCATGTGCGTGACGGCCATCTCCGCGGCGCCCTCCTTGTAGAGCTCCACGCCAACCAGAAGGTGCCCGCGCACCAAACCGAGCTGGCTCAGATAGGCGACATCGTCGGTCGCCAGATCGGCGCTTGCGGCCTCGCCGCCCTCGCCCTCGCCACCTTCGCCTTCACCGCCTTCCCCCTCGCCGGCCTCGCTGCCTTCGCCGGCCTCGCCGGACTCGCCCTGGGCCAATTGGATGAGGTCGATGTCCTGCTCGTATCCGGCTGTGGGGTAAGGCGACTGCTCGTCCGTCTCGGCAGCCGGCGCCGGCTGCGAAAGCGCCGTGCCGGCGAGGAGGGCGGCGCCCAGGCTTGGCCAGTTTGCGGTCTTGCGTTGTGTCATGTCGTCTCCCTGCTGATGTCTCGTGCAGTGCGCACCCTGGATCGGCGGCCCGAAGCCTGGTCAGCAACGGCCTTCGAACCCCCGATGTTGTACTGCAATTGATAATGACTTGCAATTGCAAATCATGGCCGGCCATGCCGTGTCCGTTTTTCGGCCTAACCGCTCGACTGGAGGACCTCCAAGAGCAGCTGAGCGTGATTTCGGCGATCGTCGCGGACGCCATACAGCAAGGTGACGGTGCCCACCGTCCGCTCCAGCTCACGCAGGCGGGCGAGAGCGGCCCGGCGCTCGGGCGCCCGCAGCTCGGCCCGGTAGCGTTCGCGGAACTCCGACCAGCGCCCGGGCGCGCCGTGGAACCATTTGCGCAATTCGGTCGAGGGCGCGACGTCCTTCAGCCAGTCGTCGAGCGCGGCATCCGCCTTGGCGAGGCCGCGCGGCCACAAGCGGTCGACCAGAACACGCGCGCCGTCCTCCGACTCAGGGGGCAGATAGACGCGTTTGCAGCGGAACACGGGGGGACAGGCTCCTCGAATTTGCCGGATGAGAGGATATAGTTTACATATCGTCCGATTAAACGGGAACTTTGGCAATATGGACCCCTTGAGCGACGTTCTCGACCTGCTTCAGTTGCGCGGCACGCTCTACTTCCGCACGGCCTTCTCGCCGCCCTGGGCAGTCGCCGTCCCGGCGCAGGGGCGCACGGCCCGCTTCCACCTTGCGGTGCAGGGCCGCTGCCATGTCCGAATCGACGCCGGCCAGGGCCAGGCGGACCGCCGGGACGTGGTGCTGAACGCCGGCGACATGATCCTGATTCCAGGCGGCGCCGCCCATGTCCTCGCCGACGCACCAGGTCGGCGCCCGGCGCCACTCGAGAACGTTCTCCAGCGGGCGGACTATCGCGGCGAGGGCGTGCTCGTCTACGGCGGCGAAGGCCCGCCCGACGCCGAGACCAAGCTGATCTGCGGTCACCTCGACTTCGCGAAGGGCGCCGACCATCCGCTGCTGCGCGCGCTGCCGGGCCACCTTCTGGTCAGCGCCGAACTGCGCGCTCGCACGCCTTGGTTGGACGAGCTGTTGCGTCTGATCGCCGGACGCATGTTCACGGGCGCGCCGGGTGCAGCCGCCTCGGTCATCCGCCTGTCGGAGGCGCTTTTCATTGAAGTCGTCCAGGCCTGCGCCGATCAGGACCCGGCGTTGCGCGGCGTCGTCGAGGCCATGTCGGATCCCCGCATCGGCCGGGCGCTCGGGTTGATGCACCGCAACCTCGAGCAGAATTGGACGCTTGAGCGCATCGCGGCGGCGGTCGGCATGTCGCGCAGCCGCTTCGCCGAGCGGTTTCAGGCGCTGATGGGTTGCGCCCCCATGAGCTATCTGGCCGATCTGCGCCTGCAGAAGGCGAGAAATCTCCTGGCCGGCGGCGGCGAACCGATCAAGAGCGTCGCCGCCCGGGTGGGCTATCAATCGGCGGCCGCCTTCTCACGCGCCTTCGCCAACCGCTACGGCTACAGCCCGCGCGCCGTCCGCCACATGGCTTGAAGGCTAAAATTTGCAGGGCGTCCGGAATGCATTGCACACATTCCCATAAATGAACGAGAATATTGTCTGATCGTACCGTTCTCCCACATGCAGTCGGTCACCGGCCATTTCGGCCAAACAACCGACGAGAACTCCAAGGAGAACTGCGATGACGATCTCGAAACTCTTGATGGCGGGCTTGGTCTCGGGCGCTCTGCTCGGCGCTGCCGCGCCGGCTTTGGCGGCCGACGAAATCAACGTCGTGCCCGGCCTGTCGATCGCCGGAGCCCCGCTCGCCCTGCACGGCTACGACCCCGTGGCCTATTTCACGGTCGGCGAGCCGAAGCGGGGCTCGGACAGCCTGGTGCATATTCATGAGGGGGCCGCCTACCGCTTCAGCAGCGAGGCCAATCTCGACACCTTCAAGCAGGACCCGGAGCGCTATGTGCCGCAGTACGGCGGTTTCTGCGCCTATGGCGTCTCGGTCGGAAAGAAGTTCGACGGCGATCCCCGGCTGTGGAAGATCGAGGACGGCAAGCTCTACCTCAACCTGAACGAAGAGATCTACGAGGCCTTCCTCACCGATCTCGACGGCAACATTCGCAAAGCCGAAAGCAACTGGCCGAAGATCGAGCACAGCGCCGCGCGCGACCTTTAGCGTCCTGCCGCGGGCGGTATCAACCACGGCCCGGGGTCGTCGCGCCCCGGGCCGGCCGGTTCCAGCTTATGCGGGTGTCACCAAACGCTGCCTGATCGTTCGGGTCACGGCGTCGAGGTCGCGGAAGACCTGGGCCTCGATCTCGGCGCAGGGTCCGAACCCGGCCTCGACGAACCAGCAACCGCCGAGGTCGCGGTGCAATTCCTGCGACAGTTCGACCAAGACGGCCACAAGTTCGCCGCCCGCAAAGACGAGCCGTCCATCCTCGTCAGGGCTGCCGGTTGCGACCTTGACAGGTTGGTGGATTACCACGGGCACGTCGCGCCCGGAATTTCGGTTCGGAGTGTCACATCGCTATAACGCGCCGGGAAGGACTTGGTTCGCGGCGGTCGGGCCAAAGAGCTTTCTCAGCGCATCACGAAGGGGTTCGCCGCTTCCGCGTTTGCCGTCTCGATCCAGACGGTTTTCATCTGCAGGTAATCCTTGATCATCTCCTTGCCGCTCTCCCGGCCGAGCCCCGAGTGCTTGTAGCCGCCGAAAGGCGCGAGATAGCTGACCGCCCGATAGGTGTTGATCCAGACGGTGCCGGCCTGGAGCCGGTCGGCCATCGTGATCGCCCGGCCCATGTTCTGCGTCCAGACTCCGGCAGCGAGACCGTAAAGGCTGTCGTTTGCGATCGCCACGGCCTCGTCCTCGTCCTCGAAGGGAATGACCGAGAGCACCGGCCCGAAAACCTCCTCGCGGGCGATCCGCATGTCGTTGCGCACGCCGGTGAAGATCGTCGGCTCGACGAACCAGCCCTCGCCGCACTCGGGCCGTTCGGCGCGCCCGCCCCCGAGCATCGGCTCGGCACCCTCGGCCTTCGCGATCTCGATGTAGCCCAGGATCTTTTCGAGTTGCGGGACGTTGGTGACGGGGCCGACCTGCGTTTCGAAGCTGGCGGGGTCGCCCATGCGCGCCTGGCGGGCGAGGGCGACAAGGCGGTCGACGAACTCGTTATGGATGCTTTTTTGGATCAGAAGACGCGAGCCCGCGATGCAGGTCTGCCCGGTGGCGGCAAAAATGCCCGAGACGGCGCCCTTGACCGCGTTGTCCAGGTGGGCGTCGTCGAAGACGATGTTGGGCGACTTGCCGCCCAGTTCCATGGTCACCCGCTTCAGGTCCTTCGCCGCAAGCTGGTAGATGAGCTTTCCGGTCGAATCGGATCCGGTAAAGGCAACCTTCGCCACCTTTGGATGTCCAACCAGAGCCTCACCGACCTCCGCGCCGAAGCCGGTCACCACGTTGATGACGCCGGGCGGGAAGCCGGCACGTTCGACCAGCTTCATGAACGCGAGCGTGGAGGCGGAGGTGTATTCCGACGGCTTGACCACCGCGGTGTTGCCGGCCGCAAGCAGGGGCGCCAGCTTCCACGCGAGCAGCATCAGCGGCGAGTTCCATGGCACGATGCAGGCGACGACGCCGAGCGGCTCCCACTTCGTGTAGGTGAAGTGGCCGGGCTTGTCGATCGGGATGACACCGCCCTCGATCTTGTCGGCGAGACCCGCGTAATAATAATACCACTGCGGCAGGTACCTGGTCTGGCCGTTCATCTCGGCGATCAGCTTGCCGTTGTCCCGGACCTCGATCTGCGCGAGCTCGTCGGCCGCCTCGACCAGCAGGTCGGCCAGCCGCCGGATGAGATGGCCGCGCTGGCTCGCGGTCAGCCTGGGCCAGTCGCCTGTCGTGGCCGCCTCGTGGGCCGCCTCGACGGCGCGATCGACATCCTCGGGCCCGCCGCGCGGGATCAGGGCCCAGGGACGGCCGGTATAGGGATTGTAGGATTCGAAGGTCGCGCCGCCGGCGGTCTCGATCCATCGGCCGCCGATGTGCATGCGATAGCACTCGAGGTTGGCCACCGCGCTGCTCTCCATCGCTTTCCTCCCGTGCCACGTTCCGGCCTGCGATCATGGGGCGTTCGGCTGTCCCGGTCCATGCCGTGGATTGCGAAAGCGGCGAGATGGCAGGCCGCCCCATGACGCGGCCGTGCTAGGATCGGATCGTTCGGTCTTCGCTCGGTCCCGATGCCGGGTTCCGAACGGAGGGCTCCAAGCCGCCGCAGTCCGCGGCGAGCGAACGGCAATAGACGGGCTCCATCATGGCGCGTGTGCTCGCGTGTCTGGTTCTGATCTCGGTCCTGGCGCCGGGACCTCTCGCCGCCCAGGTCCAGATCTACCTGTCCGACAATTCGCTGCTCGACGGCATCGACGATCCGGCGGACTTCCAGCCCCTCCCGGTTCTCTTCGTTCATGGCCACGGCGGCGATCCGCAGGCCAACTGGCAGCAACCTGGCACAACGCTCCTGCATCAGGGCATCGCCTTCAAGGATGCGCTCGACCTGCCGGCCAATCATGTGCTCGGCATAGAGCCCTACTACATCGCCTTCGCGGATCAGGACCGTTCGATTCTGGAGGACGTGGCGGAGATCGCAGAGGCGGTCGAGATCATTCTCAATCGCCACGATTCCGGCTACGACCTTTCCCTTCCGCCGGCGCAGCGCTCGACGCCCGTGCAACTGGCCGTCGTCGCCTACAGCAAGGGCACGATCAGCACGCGGCTCTACTTGAAGAGTCTGCAGAGCCAGGTGCCGGGCCTGCCGGCGCCGCGACCCGGATTTCGTCCGGTCTCCGTATTCGTGGCGCTTTCGCCGCCGAACCATGGCATTCCGCCGACCGGCCTGTTCAGCGATCCGGACAGCACGGCGATCAAGCAGCTCAACAACGGCTACGACGAGAACTGCGTCGCCTATGATTCGCCTTCGGAGCCCTGGGTCACCGGTTTCTACGAAAGTCTCAACGGCTATCCCTTGCAGGGCGCCGCCGCGGCACCGGCCGGCCAGCGGGCCGGCGAAGCGCCCGGCCAGCGCACGCCCGGCCAGCCGCCGCACCACGGCACGCTCTACATCTCGATCTATGCCGACGGCAACCGCGACATCGTCGGCGGCCACGATCCCTCGAGCGACTGTCAGGACCGCCAGCAGGCGCGCAATCTAGCCGACGGCACGGTCAATCTGCCGCTGCCGGAAATTCCGGGGCAGGTCAATTTCGGCGCCAGTGCCGGCATCGTCGCCGTGCAGCGCATCGCCGTCCACGCCTATACGGTGCACAACGCCGAGGTCATCTGCACGGCGCTTTACGCCGCCGCGCACCGCCAAGCGCCGCCGGCCGGCATCAGCGCGGCCGATCTCTGCGTCGAGCAGGGCGGCGTTCCAGTCGTTCCCCCGCCACCGCGCGTCTCGGTTGCTTTGGCGCTCGACTTTTCCGGCAGCATGGGCCTTCCGGCCTGCCCCCAAACGGGCTGCCCCACTCGCCACGAGGTGCTGAAAGACGCGGTCGAGCTCTTCGTGCAGCTGTGGACGACGCTCGGCCTGCCGCGCGACCATCTGGCAGTCGTTCCGTTCCGCACTGCGGTGGCTCCGCTGTCGCTCGGCGGCGACCTGCTCGTGCCACTGCTCGACGGTACCAACGCCTCGGACATGGTTGCGCAGGTGCAGGGCGAATCGCCGGGTGGCCTGACCGCGATGGGCGGTGGTCTTGCCGAGGCGATCGGCATCCTTCAGGGCACGGTGGGCAACCGCCGGGTCGTGCTCCTGACCGACGGTCAGCAGAACGT
>CAZDBC010000070.1:0-10659 GCA_964503295.1 uncultured Kiloniellaceae bacterium
TCGGCCCGGCGCGGGTCCGAGGTGGCCCGCGGCAGGATCAACCCCCGCACGCGCTGCGGGGTCCCTTCCGCCCGCTGGCCCGGCGGGGCGGCCAGAAGCCGGCTTACGCCGGTGGCCATGTTGACTTCCGCGTAGGCGCCGTTCAGCTGGTTCTCTTCGCGGGTGATCTTGACGTTGCCGGTCAGGGTCGCGATCTCGCGCTCGACGTAATAGACCCCCTCATCGCCGCTTGCATACTCGGTCGGCGTCGACACCTCGACGTTGCCCAGTGCATCGATCCGCTGGAGCGACAGCTCGCCGTCCGGCCCGGGTTCGAAATAGCCGCTCAGGATGTCGGCCCGTATCCGCTTGTCCTCGCGGGTGGCCACGGCATTGCCACGCGCCACCGCGACCTTTCTGGTTTCCCAATATTCCAGGCTGTCGCGCGCGGTTATGGTGTCGGTGTCGCTGACCATGCGCAGGTCGTCGCCGATCAGCACCATGACTTCCTTTTCGAGATCGTAGGTGCCGCTGTCGCCGTAGACCGTTCCTTCCGGGGCGACGATGCGCACCTCTCCGACGGCATCGATGCGGTAGATCTCGGTGCCGCCGCCGGCGTCCTCACGGTAGTGCGCCGTCAGGGTCTCGGCGAAGACCTCCAGGTCGCCGCTGGCCGCGCGCGCATCGCCGCGCGCGACGTAGATCTGCCGGTCGCGCTGCCACTCGATGCCCTGTTCCGCGTTGATTTCGAGCGGTTCGTCGCTCTCGGCGAGCGGGCTCCCTTGGGACTGTGCCGCGGCCGGGTCGGCCGCTGCCGTCAAGACTGCCAGCGCCAGGGCTGCCGGCCACGAGAGCGCAGCCGGGTGGTGCACACGCCTCACTGCCCGTTATCCTCGAGCAGGCTGTCGGCGCCCGGATAGATCACCATGCGGCTGCGCCCGGTCACCGTGACCCGCGCGCCGCCGTCCTCGACCCGGAAGCCCTGGCCGTTGATCGTGCCGAAGGGGCCCTGGCCGCGGATCGGCTCGTCGCCGGAGGCGCTGTTGCTTTTCAGGTCGATGCGGGCCGACTCGGTGTGCAACTCCAGACCGTCGTCGCGGAACAGGGCGACCTCGCCCCTGAGATCGAGCACCTCGGTCTCGCGCTGGTAGAAGCCCTGACGCGCCTCGAGAGCCAGCCAGGCGCCGCTCTTCAGGGTGATATCGGCCTCCGGCGTCTGAAGCTCGAGCAGATCGTCGTTGCTGCGCGACTGGGTCGCCATGTCGGCGGTCACGTTGAACGGCTGGTTGTCCCGGTCGACGCCGGTGAAGCGCGCGTTGAGCATGCTGAGGTTCTCGGCATGCTCGGGCGAGATGTCGGCGATGCCGACGTTGAAGTTGCGCTCGTCCGGGGCGATCTGGGGCCAGGCGATCACCAGGATGATCAGTCCCACGGCCAGCGCCGGCAGAAGGACCTTCATCAGTCCAACGAAGATGCTGTAGCTGTTGCGGCCGGACAGGCGCGGCGGCTGGCTTCGGCCTGCGCCGTCGGCGAGCGCTCGCGCCGCGCCGGCCTGGCGCGGTGACTGCTCGTCCCGCTTTGGCGGATCTTTTCCTGCGCTCACCTCGGCCATCGTCCTTCGGGCCTCTCAGGCCACCCCTGCGCGCAGACAGTCGTGCAGGTGCAGGATACCGATCGGCCGCGTCTGGTCGAGAACGAACAGACAGCTGATCGACGTCTTGTTCATGACGGCGAGCGCTTCGGCGGCCAGCGCGTCCGGACGGATCGATTTCGGCGTCCGGGTCATGACCTCGCTGGCGCGGGCGTCGAGCAGGCCGTCGCTCATGTGACGCGCGAGGTCGCCGTCGGTGATCACACCGATCAGGCTGCCGTCGCCGTCGACGATCCCGACGCAGCCGAAGCGGTAGCGGGTGATGATCAGGATCGCCTCGCTCATGACCGTCTCGGGCGGACACAGCGGCAGTTCGGCCGGACCGTGCATGAGGTCTGAGACACGCAAGAGCCGCCCGCCGAGGGCACCACCCGGATGCAGGACCTGGAAGTCCCTGGCCGAGAAGCCGCGGCGCTCGAGCAGCGCCACGGCAATGGCGTCGCCGAGCGCCATCATCAGCGTGGTCGAGGTGGTCGGCGCCAGCCCCATGGGGCAGGCCTCGGGCGCCGGCGGCAGGATCAGCGCCAGGTCGGCGGCGCGCGCCAGGGCGCTGTCGGCCCTGCTGGTCATGGCGATCAGCGGAATGTCGAAGCGCCGCGAGTAGGTGACGATGTCGTTGAGCTCGACCGTGTTGCCCGAGTTCGAGAGCGCGATCACCGCATCGTTGCGCGCGATCATGCCCAAGTCGCCGTGGCTCGCTTCGCCGGGATGGACGAACTGCGCCGGGCTGCCCGTGGACGCCAGGGTCGCCGCGATCTTGCGTGCGATGTGCCCGCTTTTGCCCATCCCGGTGACGATGATTCGGCCGCTGACCTCCATCAGGCGGTCGAGCGTGGCCTCGAAGCGCCCGTCCAGGGCGGCGGACAGGGCGCGCAGGCCGTCCGCCTCGATGGTCAGAACGCGCTGGGCCGCCGCCAGCGCCGCCGACGGACTGTCGGGCGTGGCGACGGCGGCCAAGGTCTGGGTGCGGGACTTGGCGGTTTCTTTGACGGGAGGGGTCATGCGTTCGCCTGATTGACGTCGTGCCGGTTGGTGCTGCGACCCCGGTTCGCACAGGGTCCGCGGTCGGGCCGGGTGCCGTTCGCCGGCCCAGCCGGGGGCTTCGGTGCGGCGCCGGGGGTGTCCCTGAGCCCCGTTACATACAGCAAAAGTGCCGTTTCTCAAGGTTATTGTCCGGCCGAGCGGCGGGTGCCGGACAAAGCCGGGCTGCGCCGACCGCCTTGGCGACTCTTCCTGAAATACGAGCGGACCGCGGTTGCCATCCCCGCGACCGGTCGTCCGCCGCGCCAGGTTCAGTGGGCGAAGAGGTCCACCTCGGACCAGCCGGCGAGGTCGAGCGCCGCGCGCGTCGGCAGGAAGTCGAACATGGCCTCGGCCAGCGCGCGCCGGCCCTCGCGTTCGAGCAGGACGTCGAGCCGCTCGCGCAGGCGGTGCAGATAGAGCACGTCGGTGGCGGCGTAGGCCAGTTGCTCGCGGCTCAATTCGGGCGCGCCCCAGTCCGAGGACTGCTGCTGCTTGGAGATGTCGACGCCGAGCAGATCGCGGCAGAGATCCTTGAGGCCATGCCGGTCCGTAAAGGTCCGCACCAGCTTGGAGGCCGTCTTGGTGCAGTAGACCGGCCGGCAGTCGACGCCGAGGAACTGCTTGATGACCGCGAGATCGAAGCGTGCGAAGTGGAACAGTTTGACGACCGCCGGGTCGGCCAGCAGCCGCTGCAGCCGTGGCGCGTCGTAGCTGCCGGGCGCGAACTGCACCAGATGGCAGACCCCGTCGCCGGCGGAAAGCTGGATCAGACAGAGGCGATCGCGCTGCGGATTGAGGCCCATGGTCTCGCTGTCGACCGCGACGATCGAACCGAAATCCAGACCTTCTGGCAGGTCGCCGGAGTGGAGATGGATCTTCGGGCTGGACACGGCGCCCCCTTGGCCGGCTGCGCGATGTCGTCTCGGGGCGCTCCCGCCCGGCGCGGACCGCGACTCGGCGCCAGCATAGGCGGTCGATTGGGACTGTCAACGTGCAGGCTTGGGCGTATATAAGGGCCCAGTGAACTCGGCCGCGCACCATGGCGCCGCAGCGCC
This sequence comes from uncultured Kiloniellaceae bacterium, assembly GCA_964503295.1. Classification (GTDB taxonomy): domain Bacteria; phylum Pseudomonadota; class Alphaproteobacteria; order Kiloniellales; family Kiloniellaceae; genus CAZDBC01. The sequence goes on from CAZDBC010000070.1 coordinate 3,709, forward strand.
CGGAGGCGGCCGCGGCGGCAAAGACGGGAGACCGCAAAACGGCATGACGTCCCAGCTTGTGACGATCTTCGGCGGCTCCGGCTTCATCGGCCGTTACATCGTCAAGCGCCTGGCCAAGAAGGGCTGGGTCATCCGAGTGGCTGTCCGGCGTCCGGCGCGCGCCGCCTTTCTGAAGCCTCTGGGCGACGTCGGCCAGATCACGCCGGTGCGCGCCAAGATTCAGGATGCCGAGGCGGTGCGCGCGGCGGTCTCCGGGGCCGAGGCAGTGATCAACCTGACCGGCATCCTGGCCGAACACGGCGATCAGAGGTTCGATGCGGTGCACGCGCGCGGTGCGGGCCTGGTTGCGCGTGAGTGCGCGGAGCTCGGCGTCCGGAACCTGGTCCAGATGTCGGCGCTCGGGGCAGATCCGGAGTCGGCCTCTCTCTACGCCCGGTCCAAGGCCGCCGGCGAGGCGGCGGTGCGTGAAGCCTTCCCTCAGGCGGTCGTGGTCCGGCCCAGCATCGTGTTCGGGCCGGAGGACGATTTCTTCAACCGCTTCGGGGAGCTGGCGACCTTCCTGCCGGTGCTGCCGCTGATCGACGGGGGCCACACGCGCTTCCAGCCGGTCTACGTCGGCGACGTCGCCGACGCGATCGTGAAGGCGCTGACCGATCCCGCCTGCGCGGGAAAGACTTACGAACTGGGCGGCCCGCGGGTCTATACCTTCAAGGAACTGCTTGAGCTTCTGCTGCGCGAGATCCGGCGCAAGCGGCTGCTGATCAACCTGCCGTCCGGGATCGCCCGCATTCAGGCGACGTTCTTGGAACTGTTGCCCAAGCCGCCGCTGACGCGCGACCAGATCAAGCTGCTGGCGCAGGACAACGTGGTCTCGGAGGGCGCGCTGACCCTCAAGGATCTGGGCATCGAGCCGACCTCGGTCGAGGTCATCGTGCCGACCTATCTCGACCGCTTCCGCCCTGGCGGCCGCTTCAACCGCGAGGCCGAGGCCTGATGCCGCCGCCGGCTCAGCCGGCCAGCGCGCCGCCGTAGATCAGGGCCAGCAGGAACCCGCCGAGAGCCAGCCGGTAGACGACGAAGACGGTAAAGCTGGCCCGGCGCAGCCAGGCGATCATGGCCGCGATGGCAAGCAGGGCGACCAGGAAGGACAGGCTGGCGGCGATCAGAGCGTCGACGCCGAGCTGGGCGTTGCCGCTGTGCTCCAGCTCCAGGCCGGCCAGCAGGCCCGGCCCGAGGATCGCCGGGATCGACAGCAGGAGGGAAAAGCGCGCCGCATCGGCGCGCTCGAAGCCCAGGAAGCGGGCGGCGGTCATGGTGATGCCGGAGCGGCTGGTCCCGGGGATCAGGGCGAGCACCTGGGCCAGTCCGACCAGGATCGCCTGGCCGAAGGTCATGTGTTCCAGCCGCCGCAGGGTCATGGTCGCGCGGTCGGCAACATAGAGCACGACCGCGAACAGCACCGTCGCCCAGGCGGTCACTTCAAGATCGTGGAGGTAAAGCGCGATCCAGTCGCGCGCCAGGAAGCCGACCACGGCGAGCGGGAGGGTGCCGAGGGCGATCTGAAGCACGAGCCGGGCGCCGGCGTGCTTGCGCCAGTTGGCAAGCCGGAGCACGCCGCCGGCCATGGTCAAGAGGTCGCGCCAGTAATAGAGGCAGACCGCGCCAAGGGTCCCGACATGCACCGCGATGTCCAGGGTCAGCCGGTCGGAGGCGGCCTGCATGGGCAGCGCCCAGCCGGCCCAGTCGAAGATCTGCCAGGTGAGCACAAGGTGTCCAGAGGAGGAAACCGGCAGGAACTCGGTGATACCCTGGACGATGGCGAGAATGAGGAGATGCTGGAGCTGCACGCTGGCTCGGTCTCCGGGCGGCCCGCAAGACGCAGGGCCGTGGGCAGGGACGGCAGGTTCACTTCGGCCGGGCCGGGCCGGCCGGCCGCCGGCGGCCGCGGGATCGCGCGGCCGCCCGCCTTATACACAGCCCACCCCGCAACGGCATCCGACAAATTAATACCGAAATGAGACGAATCACCCTTCATGCCGGACCCTGCCCGAGCCGGTGCGCAGCGCCCGCTCAGATTGCGAAGATATTAGGTCAGCTATATTGACCATAGGCTGATTTTTTGCTCGATCCAGCGAGGATATTCCCGTATAGAGGGATTGAAAGTCGGCGCCGTCACGCGCGCCCGCCGGACGACAGGTGCCGGGCAAGAATGGGCGGGCATTCAGGAACAATCGGTCGGAAGGCCAGGGCCGGACCGGATCTGCGGTCGGTCGAGGGGTCGCGCCGGGTGCCGGCCCGACCAGTACGACAGGGGTGCCGAGCGTTCGGCGCCGAGAGCAGCAACGGGATGCGAAGCGATGACCGGCAAGATGTTGAAGTTCATCTCGGTCGAGCAGCGCCTGCCGGACAAGCGCGACGTCGACAGCCGGCGGCTCGACTTCGGCGAGATCTACGACGAGTACGATCCGGAGGCCGCGGCCCTGCAGGCCGGGCGCTGCTCGCAGTGCGGCGTGCCCTTCTGTCAGGTCCATTGTCCGGTCCATAACAACATTCCGGACTGGCTGATGCTGACCGCCGAGGGCCGGCTCGAGGAGGCCTACGAGGTCTCCCAGGCGACCAATAACTTTCCCGAGATTTGCGGCCGCATCTGTCCTCAGGACCGCCTGTGCGAAGGCAATTGCGTGATCGAGCAGGCCGGGCACGGCACCGTGACGATCGGCGCGGTCGAGAAGTACATCACCGACACCGCCTGGGAGCGCGGGTGGGTCAAGCCGGTCAAACCGCGCCGGGAGCGCAGCGAATCGGTCGGCATCATCGGTGCCGGTCCGGCCGGCCTCGCCGCCGCCGAGCAGCTACGCCGCAAGGGCTACCAGGTCGAGGTCTACGACCGCTACGACCGCGTCGGCGGGCTGATGATCTACGGCATTCCCAACTTCAAGCTCGACAAGGAGGTGGTGCGCCGGCGCGCCGACCTGCTGCGCGACGCCGGTATTCGCTTCCGACTGAACTTCGAGGTCGGGCGCGACGCCAGCCTGGCGGAACTGCGCGCGCGCCACGACGCGGTGCTGATCGCGACCGGCGTCTACAAGGCGCGCGACGTCATGCTGCCGGGTGCCGGGCTCGACAACGTCTTCCCCGCGATGGATTTCCTGACCGCGTCGAACCGCAAGGGCCTGGGCGATTCCGTTCCCCGTTTCGAGGACGGCACGCTCGATGCCGCGGGCAAGAAGGTCGTCGTGATCGGCGGCGGCGACACGGCGATGGACTGCGTGCGCACGGCGGTGCGCCAGGGCGCGACGTCCGTGCAATGCCTCTACCGCCGCGATCGCGCCAACATGCCCGGCTCGCAGCGCGAGGTCGCCAACGCCGAGGAGGAGGGCGTGGAATTCGTCTGGCTGTCGGCGCCCGAGGCCTTTCTCGGCGACCGCGCGGTGACCGCCGTGCGCGCGCAGAAGGTCCATCTCGGCGTCGCCGACGCGACCGGGCGCCAGACGCCGCAGGTCATAGAAGGCTCCAGCTTCACCGTCGAGGCGGACATGGTGATCAAGGCGCTCGGCTTCGATCCGGAGGAACTGCCGACTCTCTTCGGCAGCCCGGAGCTCGAGCTGACCCGCTGGGGCACGGTGCGCATCGACTTCCGCTCCATGATGACCAACCTCGACGGCGTCTTCGCGGCCGGCGACATCGTGCGCGGCGCCTCGCTGGTGGTCTGGGGCATTCGCGACGGCCGCGACGTGGCCGAACGGATCCACGCCTACCTGAGCGCGCGCCAGTCCGCCGCGGTCTCCGCCTCCGGGACCGCATCGGTTGCCGCGGAATAGCCCCCCGTCAGGGACCAGGACCATGACCGATCCCAACATCGCTCGCTGGCTCGAGAACGCCTGCCGCCTTCGGGCAAGCGGCCTCTACGACCCGTCCGATGAGCACGACGCCTGCGGCGTCGGCCTCGTGGCGGCGATCGACGGCACGCCGCGGCGCGAGGTTGTCCTGGCGGGCATCGAGGCCCTGCGCGCGGTCTGGCACCGCGGCGCGGTCGATGCCGACGGCAAGACGGGCGACGGCGCCGGCATCCACATCCAGATTCCGCAGGACTTCTTCCGCGAACACGTGCTCCGCACCGGCCACCAGCCGGGCCCGCACCATCTGGCGGTCGGCATGGTGTTCCTGCCGCGCACCGACTTCGCCGCGCAGGAGCGCTGCCGGGTCATCGTCGAGCGCGAGATCCTGAATTTTGGCTACAAGATCTACGGCTGGCGCCAGGTGCCGGTGAACACCGAGGTGGTCGGCGAGAAGGCCAACACGACACGTCCCGAGATCGAGCAGGTCATGATCGCCAACGATCTCGGCGTGCCCAATGCCCAGTTCGAAAGCCATCTCTACCTCATCCGCCGGCGCATCGAGAACGCCGCCGAGCGCGAGTCGATCAAGGAGTTCTACATCTGCTCGCTGAGCTGCCGCTCGATCATCTACAAGGGCATGTTCCTGGCCGAGCAGCTGACCGCCTTCTATCCCGACCTGCTCGACCCGCGCTTCACCTCGAACTTCGCGATCTTCCACCAGCGCTATTCGACCAACACCTTCCCGACTTGGCATCTGGCCCAGCCGTTCCGCGTGCTCGCCCACAACGGCGAGATCAATACGCTGAAGGGCAACCAGAACTGGATGAAGGCGCACGAGTGCCGCTTCGCCTCGGAAATCTTCGGCGAGGCGATCGAGCATCTGAAGCCGGTGATCAAGCCCGGATCGTCCGACTCGGCGGCGCTCGACGCCGTGGCCGAGCTTCTGCTGCGCTCCGGGCGCGAGTTGCCGATGACCAAGACGCTGCTGATTCCGGAGGCCTGGAACAGCAATCCGGCTCTGCCGCAGGCGCACAAGGATCTTTACGGCTACTGCAACGCAGTGATGGAGCCTTGGGACGGACCGGCGGCGGTCTGCGCCTTCGGCGGCCGCTGGGCGCTTGCGGGGATGGACCGCAACGGCCTGCGCCCGATGCGCTATACCGTGACGCAGGATGGACTGCTCTTCGCCGGTTCGGAGACCGGCATGGTGCGCCTTGAGGAGCCCCGGATCGTGGAGAAGGGCCGCCTCGGACCGGGCCAGATGATCGCGGTCGACCTGCAGGAAGGCCGTCTCTATCACGACGCGGACTTGAAGGACCGGATCGCGGCCGAGCGGCCCTTCGGCGAGTGGATCAAGAACATCACCCGCATCGACGACGTTGTGCGCGGCAGCGACAAGACGCCGCGCGGCGAGCCGAACTATTACGAGAAGGACGAGCTGCGCCGGCGTCAGCTTACCTACGGACTGACCATGGAGGATCTGGAGCTGATCCTGCAGCCCATGATCGAGGACGCCAAGGAGGCGGTCGGCTCGATGGGCGACGACTCGCCGCTCGCCGTGCTGTCGGGGCGCTATCGCGGGCTGCACCACTTCTTCCGGCAGAACTTCAGCCAGGTCACCAACCCGCCCATCGACTCCCTGCGCGAGCGGCAGGTCATGACGCTTACGACCCGGCTCGGCAATCTCGGCAATATCCTCGACGAGGACGAAAGCCAGTGCCGACTGCTGCAGCTCGATTCGCCGGTGCTCTCGAATGCGGAGTTCGAGGCCCTGTGCGACCATCTGGGCGACAGCGCGGCGACCATCGACTGCACTTTCGATCCGGCGGGCGGCGAGTCCGCCTTGCGCCTGGCGCTCGACCGCATCCGCCAGGAGGCCGAAACCGCGGTGCGCGAAGGCTCCGAGCACGTCATCCTGACCGACGAGAAGGTCTCGGAGGCGCGCGCGCCCATCCCCATGATCCTGGCCACAGGCGCCGTGCACGTACATCTCGTGCGCCAAAAGCTGCGCACCTTCATCTCGCTCAACGTGCGCTCCGGCGAATGCCTGGACGTGCACTATTTCGCGGTACTGATCGGCGTCGGCGCCACGACGGTGAACGCCTACGTCGCACAGGAATCGATCGCGGACCGCCACCGCCGCGGCCTGTTCGGCGACCTGCCCTTCGAGGACTGCGTGCGCCGCTATCGCAAGGCGGTCGACGACGGCCTGCTGAAGGTCATGTCCAAGATGGGCATCGCGGTGATCTCCTCTTATCGCGGCGGCTGCAACTTCGAGGCCGTCGGCCTCAGCCGGACGCTGGTCGACGAGTTCTTCCCTCCGATGCCGAGCCGGCTCTCGGGCATCGGCCTGACCGGCATTCAGCAGAAGGTGCTGGAACTGCACGGCTCGGCCTGGAACGAGGACGTGATCGCCCTGCCGGTCGGCGGCTTCTACCGCTACCGCCGCGGCGGCGAGGCGCATGCCTGGGAGGCCGGCCTGATCCACACCCTGCAGGAGGCGGTGGCGACCGACTCCTATTCGACCTTCAAGAAGTTCTCGGACGGCTGCCAGAAGCTGCCGCCCAGCAGCCTGCGCGACCTGCTCGACTTCAAGACCGAGGGCATTGCCCCGGTGCCGCTCGAGGAGGTCGAGTCGATCACCGCGATCCGCAAGCGCTTCGTCACCCCCGGCATGTCGCTGGGCGCCCTTTCGCCGGAGGCGCACGGCACGCTCAACATCGCCATGAACCGGATCGGCGCGAAGTCGGATTCCGGCGAGGGCGGCGAGGACCCCAAGCGCTTCGTGCCGCATCCCAACGGCGACAACGAGAACTCGGCGATCAAGCAGATCGCCTCGGGACGTTTCGGCGTGACGGCGGAGTATCTCAACAGCTGCCGGGAAATCGAGATCAAGGTCGCACAGGGCGCCAAGCCGGGCGAGGGCGGACAGCTCCCTGGCTTCAAGGTGACGGAGATGATCGCGAAGCTGCGCCACTCGACGCCGGGCGTGACGCTGATCTCGCCGCCGCCGCACCACGACATCTACTCGATCGAGGATCTGGCGCAGCTCATCTACGACCTGAAGCAGATCAACCCGCGCGCCAAGGTCACGGTGAAGCTGGTGGCCTCC
>CAZDBC010000071.1:0-10599 GCA_964503295.1 uncultured Kiloniellaceae bacterium
CGATGAGGCCGCGCGTATAGGGGTGGCGCGGCTCGCGCAGCACGCCGGCGATCGGGCCCTCCTCCACGATGCGCCCGGCGTACATCACCAGGAGACGGTCGGCGAGGCTCGAGACCGTAGCCAGGTCGTGACTGATCCACAGCAGCGCGGTGCCGGCCTCGCGGGCGAGCTGGCGCACCTCGTGCAGGATCTGGGCCTGGATCGAGACGTCGAGCGCGGTCGTCGGCTCGTCGGCGACGATCAGCTCGGGACCGTGCAGCAGGGCGATGGCGATCGCCACGCGCTGACGCATGCCGCCGGAGAACTGGTGCGGATATGTGTCGAGCCGGCTGCGGGCATCGGGAATGCCGACGCGGGTCAGCGCCCGCGCCGCGCGGTCGCGCGCGGCGGTACGCGACACCCGCTCGTGCGCCGCGATCGCAAGGCGCATCTGGGTACCGATCGAGAGCACCGGGTTCAGGGTCATCATGGGATCCTGGAACACCATGGCGATGCGCCGGCCGCGCAGCCTGCGCATCGCCGTTTCCGGCCTGCCGACCAACTCCTCTTCGCCGAGCCGGATCGAGCCGCTGACGACCCGGCCGGGCGGATCGACCAGTCCGAGCAGGGAAAAGCCGGTCACCGTTTTGCCGGAACCCGACTCGCCGACCAGGCCCAGGATCTCGCCGCCCTGGATCGAGAAGGACACGCCGTCGACCGCCTTCACAACGCCCGCCCGGGTGAAGAAGTGCGTACGCAGATCCTCAACCGCGAGAACGGGCGCGGTCATCGGTTGAGCCTCGGATTAACCAGGTCGCGCACGTGGTCGCCGACCAGATTGATCGAGACGATCAGGACGATGAGCGCGATGCCGGGATAGACCGAGATCCAGTAGCGGCCGCTCATCATGTACTTGACGCCGTTGGAGATAAGCATGCCGAGCGAGGGCTCGCTGACCGGCAGGCCGAGGCCGAGGAAGGAGAGGGTGGCCTCCAAAGCGATGGCGTTGGCGATCTGCACGGTGGCGACCACGATCAGCGCCGGCAGGGAGTTGGGCAGCAGGTGGCGGAAGACGATGCGCCGGTTGCTGAGCGGCGTGGCGGTGGCGGCCTCGATGTAGTCCTTGCGCCGCTCCGCCGAGGCGGTGCCGTAGGCGGTGCGGGCGAAGTAGGCATACTGCGCGGCGACCAGCGCGGCGATGAGCTGGAACTTGCCCTGCCCGAGCAGCGCGACCAGGACCAGCGCGAGCAGAATGGCCGGGAACGACAGCTGCAGGTCGACCACCCGCATGATCAGCGCCTCGACCCGGCCGCCGACATAGGCCGCGGTGATGCCCAGCGAGGTGCCGATCATCAGGGCTATGGCGCCGGCCATCAGGCCCATCTGGATCGAGATCCGCAGGCCGTAGAGGATGGCCGAGAGCAGGTCGCGGCCCTGGGCGTCGGTGCCGAGCAGGTGGACGTAGCCGCCCGAGCCGACGAAGCCGGGCGGCCGCCGGGCATCGCGCAGCGAGAGCGTGCCGAGGTCGTAGGGGTCCTGGGGCGTGATCCAGGGCGCTAAAACGGCAAGCAGAACGATCGCGACCACGACCGCGAGCGCGCCGACCGCGATCTTGTCTTCGCAGAAGCGGTTCCAGAAGGACCGCCAGGGAGAGACCGCGTCGCTCATTCGGCGCGTCGGCGGCGCAGGCGCGGGTCGAGGATCGCGAAGACGATGTCGACCGTCAGGTTGATGGTCACGAACAGGCCGGCGATCAGGATCAGGTAGGCGACCATGACCGGGCGATCCAGGTTGGCGATGCTGTCGATGATCAGCTTGCCCATGCCGGGCCACGAGAAGATGGTTTCGGTGACCACGGCGAAGGCGAGCGTCGAGCCGAGCTCGAGCCCGAACACGGTCACGATCGGGATCGAGATCAGCTTGAGCACGTGTCGAGTGAGGATCGTACCTTCCGAGAGACCCGCCGCGCGAGCAAACTTGATGGTGTCGGTCAGCATGATCTCGCGCGTGCCGGCGCGTGCCAGGCGAATCATCATGGCCAGCTTGAACAGCGCCAGATTGAGCGCGGGCAGCACGATGTGCGACATGCCGGTCGGGGTGAAGATGCTCCAGCCGACGCCCAGGATCTCCACGGTCGGCCCGCGCCCGCCGGCCGGAAGCCAGCCGAGCCAGACGGCGAAGGTGAGGATCAGGATCAGGCCGACCCAGAAGCTGGGCACCGAGAAGCCGAGGATCGAGAGGGTCATGATGCCGCGTGCCACGGCGCTCTGCGGCCGGTAGCCGGCATAGATGCCGAGCGGCACGCCGACGATGACCGCGCCGACCACGGCGGTGACCGCGAGCTCGAGCGTGGCCGGCAGGCGGCTGAAAATGAGCTGGATGACAGGCTCGTTGTAGATGAACGAGCGGCCGAAATCGCCCTGCACCAGATTGCCGAGAAAGATGAGGTACTGCGCCGGCAGCGGGCGGTCGAGGCCGAAGCGCTCGATGGTCTGCTGGCGGATGTCCTGCGGCGCCTCCGGCGGGATCAGCACGTCGATCGGGTTCCCGATCGCATAGACGCCGACGAACACGATCAGCGACATCACCAGCATGACGATGGCCGCTTGGAGCAGGCGCTGGATGATGAAACCCGGCATCTAGAGCGGCCCAGAGATTCGAGTGCGAAAGCCTCGCCTGTCTGTCAGGAGGGGGAGCGGCCGGCCGCCGCTGGCGTGGCGGCGTGCCGGTCGTCCCATGGGATGCCGGGCGGTCAGTTCGCGGGACGGATGAAGTAGGCGAGGGTTTCCTCGTCCGCCCGCGGTGTCACCTCGACCTTGTCGGCATCACCGGCCCAGACCGTCTGCAGCACGACGATCGAGATGTAGGCACGGTCGGCCATGGTGAGCTCCATCGCCTTCTCGAAGAGCTTGCGGCGCTTGTCCGCATCCAGCTCGCGCGCGCCCTCCTCGAGTGCCCGGTCGACCTCCGGATTGAAGTACTCGATCCGGTTGAAGGCGCCCATCTTGACCTCTTCGCTCGGCGAGTGGGCGAGCGAGCCGAGGGTGTAGGAGGCCTCGCCGGTCAGGGTACCCCAGCCGTTCATGAAGACCGAGTACTCCTTGCGCGCCTGGGCCGGGAAGTAGACCGTCTTGCTGATCGCGTTGACATTGGTCGTGATCCCGATCTGCGAGAACATCTGCCCCAGGGCCTCGCAGATGGCGCCGTCGCCGGGTAGCCGGTCGTTCGTGCAGTAGAGGTCGATCATGAAGCCGTCGGGATAGCCGGCCTCGGCGAGCAGATTGCGGGCGCGCTCGGGATCGTAGACCGGCTCGGGTATGTCCTCGCTGGAGCCGAAGAAGCCCTCGGGCATCATCTGGTTGGCCGGCGTGCCGAGCCCTTCGAGCACGATCTCGACCATGGTCTCGCGATCGATGGCGAGGTCGATCGCCTCGCGCACGCGCGGGTCTCGCAGCGGGTTCTCGTCGACCGGATTGCCCTCGTTGTCGTAGACCTTCGGAGTCTTCTCACGCTGGTCGAGTTGCAGGTTCATGACATAGACGCTGTCGCCGATGAAGGTCTCGATGTCCGGGTCGTTCTCGAGCGCCAGGTAGTCGGCCGAGGAGACGTAGTTAATGACGTCGACCTGGCCGGCCTTGAGGGCCGCCAGACGCGAGGAGTCGTTCGGAATCTCCTTGCGGATCACGCGCTCCCAGTGCGCCGGGCCGCGCCAGTAGTCGTCGTAGCGCTCCAGCACCAGGTCGCTCTTGGGCTCCCAGGACACGAACTTGAACGGGCCGGTGCCGATCGTCGCCTTGCCGCTGTTGAAGCCTTCGGCCGAGGTCTCGGCGGTCGAGTAGTCGGCGGCGGCCTCGGATGACACGATGAACAGGCGCACGAAGTCGTAGGGCAACGTCGCCGCGGGGCCGTCGGTGTGGATCAGCAGGGTGTGGTCGTCGACGATCTCGACCTCCTGGACGCGGCGTACGTAGATCGTCGTGGTCGTCGGTCCGGTCACCCGCGGCGTGCGCTCGATCGAGAACTTGACGTCCTCGGCGGTGAACGGCTTGCCGTCGTGGAAGGTCACGCCCTCGCGCAGCTTGAACTCCCAGGTGTCGTCATCGAGCGGCTTCCAGGAGGTGGCAAGCCCCGGCTCGAGCTGCAGATCGTCGCCCGACCAGACCAGGGTGTCGAAGATGTGCTTGGCCGCTTCGGCGTGCGGACCGAGAGCCGAATAGTGCGGGTCCATCGACTCCGGCCCGCCGCGCACGCCAACCGTCAAAGTCTGCGCCGCGGCCGCGCCGGCGGCGAAGGTCAGGCCCGCGGCCAGAAGTAGGCTGGTACCCCGTTTCGCGATGTTCATGGTCTCTCTCCCTGCTGCGATCTTGGAGATCGTCACTCGGACATTTAATTCCAAATTGAACTTGTTTTGGCCAGAATGATAAGCCATTCTTGAGCCGTCAAGTTCAAATTGGAAATAACGATCCTTTGAGGAAGCGCGCGGGCATGGAAGCGGACAGTTCGGCCAGGCAAGTGGGGGGCGGCGGTAAGACCGGCGTCTGCGGCCTCGACGCCATGACCGAGGCCAAGCTCTGGCGCAATCCCTGCTGGTTCGCCTATCGCCTCAACTATCTGGCCCTGCGCTACAACGTGCCGCTCTACGGCTGGGTCGAGCGCCGCTACGGCCTGTCGCGCCCGGAGTTCGTGGTAATCTACTCCCTGGGACTGTACGACGGCGCCACGGCGCGCGACATCGGGCTTTCCTCCGGCTTTCCCCAGAACACCCTGAGCCGGGCCATCCACCGCCTGGTCGCGCGCGGTCTGATCGAGCGCGCGCCGGACCCGAACGACCGCCGGCGCTTCATCCTGACGCTGTCGCCCAAAGGGCGGGCCATCTTCGACGAGGCCGTGCCGACCTTCGTCGTCTTCGAGCAGCGCATGCTGCAAAGCCTCAACGCCGAAGAGCGCAACACCCTGTCGCGCCTGATGGCCAAGATGGTGCTCGACAGCGTGACCTGGCCCAACGAGGTGGACGACGAGTCCTTGCCTGCCGCCTCTTCCGGGGCACCGTCGGCGGACCGCAAGCTGCGTCAAGTAAAGTAGATCAACTGCAGCGCCGGAGCGTCCATGCGCATCGCCGACATGAACTGGATGGACGTGGAGCGCCGTCTGCGCGAGGACGATCGCTGCGTGCTGCCGATCGGTTCGACCGAGCAGCATGCGCAGCTTTCGCTCTGTGTCGATGCCATTCTCGCCGAACGGGTTGCCGTGGAGGCTGCGGGCCCCCTCGGCGTCCCGGTTTTTCCCGTCATGCCCTATGGCCTGACGCCCTATTTCATCGCCTTTCCCGGCACGATCTCCCTGCGCATCGAGACCCTGCTGGCCGTCGTGCGCGACATCGTGGCCTCGCTCGCGCGCAGCGGCTTCCGACGGATCCTGATCGTCAACGGGCACGGCGGCAACGCCCCGGTCGGCGCGCTGGCCAGCGAGCTGATGGCCGAGCGTCCCGAGCTCTCCATCAAGTTTCACAACTGGTATAACGCGCCGCGCACCTGGGCGAAGGTGCAGGAGATCGATCCACAAGCCTCGCATGCCAGCTGGATGGAGAACTTTCCCTGGACCCGGCTGGCCCACGCGCCGGCGCCTGAAGGGCAGAAGCCGACGGTCGACCAGGTCCTGCTGAAGGCCTCGGCGCCGGCGGCGGCGCGGGCGCTGCTGGACGACGGCAACTACTGCGGCGAATGGCAGAAGGACGACGACGTCATGGAAGCCCTGTGGGCGGTCGGCGTCGAGGAGACCCGCGCGGCGCTGGAGGGGCCATGGCCGAGCCGATCCTGATCTGGGGCGGCGGCGCCATCGGTGGCACGCTGGCCGCCTACTGGGCGCGCGCCGGCCTGGACGTCCTGATGGTCGACATCGATGTTGATCATGTGGAGCGCTCGCGAACCGAGGGCCTGGCCATTACCGGCCCGGTCGAGACGTTCCGGCAGCAGGTGCCGTCCGCGACGCCGGGCGAGGTGGTTGGCTGTTTCGAGCGCATCGTGCTGGCGGTGAAAGCCCAGCACACGACCGAGGCGCTGCCTATGCTGGCGCCGCACCTGGCCGCCGATGGCTTCGTGCTGTCGGCCCAGAACGGACTGAACGAATTGGCGATCGCGGAGACGGTCGGGGCCGAGCGCACCATGGGCGCCTTCGTCAATTTCGGTGCCGACTGGCACGGGCCGGGCGAGATTCTCTATGGCAACCGCGGCGCCGTGGTGGTCGGCGAGATCGACGGCGCGACGCGCGCGCGCACCCGCGCCATGCATGATCTTCTCAGGCTGTTCGAGCCCGACGCCGTCCTGACCGACGACATCTGGGGCTATCTGTGGGGCAAGCTGGGCTATGGCGCCATGCTGTTCGGCACCGCCCTGACCAACGACTCCATGGCCGACAACTTCGCCGACCCCGACCGGGCGCCGGCCTGGATCGCGCTGGCGCGCGAGGTCATGGCGGTGGCCGCGGTACGCGGGGTGCGGCCGCGCGGCTTCAACGGTTTCGATCCGGCGGCCTTCGCGCCCGGCGCGTCACGTACCGCTGCGGAGGCCAGCGTCGCGGCCCTGGCCGAGTTCAACCGCCACACCGCCAAGACCCATTCGGGGATCTGGCGTGACCTGGCCGTGCGCAAACGGCGCACCGAGGTCGACGCGCAGGTCGGCATCGTCGCCCGCCTGGGCGCGGAGGCGGGGATCGACACGCCCGCGCTGCGCCGGCTGAGCGAGCTGATCCACGACATCGAAGAGGGGCGCCGGGCCCAGTCGCGCCAGACGCTGGAGGCCCTGCTCGCGATATGCAGTTCGACTTCGACGGTCGCGTAGCCCTGGTCACCGGCGCGGCCCAAGGCATCGGCCGCGCGATCGCGGGTGCCCTGCGCGACAACGGCGCGCGCGTTTTGCTGACCGACATCGACGCCGATGGCCTGGAATCGACGGCGCGCGCGCTGGGCTTGCAGGATATGCCTTGCGCGCCGGTCGATCTGGCGGTCCGGGCTGATGTCCATGACCTGGTCGGAGGGATCGTGGAGCGCGAGAGCGGTCTCGACATCCTGGTCCATGCCGCCGGCGGCACGCGCGGCCAGGCCGGCCGCCCGATCGAGCAGATCGACGAGGCCGATTGGCGGAGCATCTTCGAGGCCAACGTGGACGGCGCCTTCTGGCTCGCCCAGGCGGCCGCGCCCGTCATGCGCGCGCGCGGCGGCGGCCGAATTGTCGCGATCGCCTCGGGCGCCGGCCTGCGCCCGAGCCTGACCGGCATCCAGGCCTATACCGCGGCCAAGCACGCGCTGGTCGGGCTGGTACGTCAGCTTGCCTGGGAGCTCGGCCCCCAAGGCATCACCGTCAACGCTGTCGCGCCCGGCTTCGTGCGCTCCAATCCGACCACCGAGCGCCAATGGGAGGCGATGGGCCCGGACGGCCAGCGCAGGCTGCTGGAGTCGATCCATCTGCGCCGCCTCGGCACGCCAGAGGATATCGCGGCGGCGGCTCTCTTCCTGGCCTCCGAGCAGGCGGGCTGGATTTCGGGACAAATCCTGAGCGTCGACGGGGGGCGCTCGTGACGGACCCTGTTCGCGCGCACCTTGCCGAGACCGCGCCGCAGATTCTGGACCGCCTGAAGGCCCTCGTGCGCGCACCCTCGGTCAGCACCGACCCGGCCTATGCCGAGGGCATGGCGACGGCCCGCCGCATCCTCGGCGAGCGGTTGGTTGCGGCCGGCTTCGAGTCGGTCACGGAACTCGAGGCTGGCGGCCATCCGGCGCTCTATGCCGAGTGGCTCGGCGCGCCGGGACGGCCGACCTTTCTGGTCTACGGTCATTACGACGTGCAGCCGCCGGACCCGCTCGACCTCTGGGTTTCGCCGCCGTTCGAGCCGACAGAGCGCGGCGGCCACCTCTACGGTCGCGGCGTGTCCGACGACAAGGGACCGCTCAGTATCGCCCTCGAGACCCTCGCTGCCTTTCTGGCCGTGGAAGGACGGCTGCCGGTCAACGTGCGCATACTGCTCGAGGGGGAAGAAGAGGTCGGCAGCGCGACCCTGCCCGCGATTTGCCGCCGCTTCCTTGACCGGTTGCAGGCCGATGCAGTGATCTCGGCCGACGGCGCGCGCTGGCGCGCCGACCTGCCCAGCGTCAACGTCGGCTCGCGCGGCAACAGCGGCTATGCCGTCGACATCCGCACCGCGGGCAAGGATCTCCATTCGGGACGCTACGGCGGCGCCGTGCACAATGCCCTGCACGTGATGGCCGGGCTGATGGCGAAGCTGCACGATGCCGACGGCGGCGTGGCGGTTGCGGGCTTTCTCGACGGGGTGAGTCCGCCCGACGCGCAGGAGCGTCGCCGGATGGCCGCCATCCCGTTCGACGAGGCGGCCTTCTTCGCCGCCATCGGCGCAAGCCCCCATGGCGAAGCGGGCTATTCGACACTGGAGCGGCTCTGGCTGCGCCCCACGCTGGAGATCAACGGTCTGTGGGGCGGCTACATCGGTGCCGGCGCCAAGACGGTGGTTCCCTGCACGGCGCACGCCAAGCTGACGACTCGCCTCGTGCCCGGACAGGACCCGGATGCAGTCGGCGTGGCCATCGAGCGCCATCTGCAGGCGCACTGCCCGGCCGGTGTCGAGCTTGCCGTCACGCCGAACCACGGAGGGACCGCCGCCTACCTGGTGCCCGGCGACCATCCGCTGCTGGCGGCGGTGGAGGACTCGATCGAGGCCAGCCTTGGCAGCCGGCCGGTCCGCGTACGCATCGGGGCGACGCTGCCGCTCTCCGATATCGTGCTGCGCGGTCTGGGGATCGACACGGTGATGCTGTCCTTTTCCACCGCCGACGAGGATTTCCACGCGCCCAACGAGTTCTTTCGCCTCTCGGCCCTGGACGAGGGGCTGTCCGCCTGGGTCGACCTCCTGCGGCGCCTCGGGCGGCAGACGCCTGAGCTCTATGCGCCCTTTCGGCGAACGCCGGAGGTCGCCTCGACGTGACGGCCGGCCCGATTGCCATGACCGGCAATCTCAAGGGTGCGTTTCTCCTGTCCGCGGCCGCGCTGGTCTTCACCCTCGAGGTGGTGCTGATGCGTTATGCGCAGGTCCATGCCAGCACGGGCCAGATCGTGTTCTTCCGGGCCGCCGCGCAACTGGCCGTCGCCGTGCTCTGGGTGCTGGCGACGGATGTCCGCCACTTTCGCACCGGCCGGCCAGGCCTGCAGGTGGTGCGTGGACTCGCCAGCTTGGCGACCTGGGCGCTCTACTACCTGAGCTTTCAACTGCTCAACCTGGCGCTCGCCACCACGCTGACCTTCACGACCTCCCTGTTCGTGGTGGCGCTGGCCGCGCCGTTGCTGGGCGAGCGGGTCGACGCCTTCCGGGTCTGGGCCACCGTGATCGGCTTTCTCGGTGTCGTGCTCGCGACCGGCGTCGGGGCGGGGCTGTTGCAGACCGGCGTGCTTGTCGGTCTGGCCAGCGCGGCGATCGCGGCGGTGCTCGTCTTTCTCAACCGCCTCCTCGTGCGCACCGAGGCGACGGTGACCATCATGTTCTATATCGGCGTGGTGACTGTGCTCGGCACCGCGCCTTTCGCGGCCCTGCAGTGGCAGCCGCTGCCCTTCGAGGGTTTCGTTCTCGTGGCGGCGACCGGCTCGCTTGGCGCCTTCGGCATGTGGCTGACGATCGAGGCCTACCGGGCGGGCGAAGTCTCCGCGCTCGCGCCCTTTCCCTATCTGCGCATCGTCTTTGCCGTCGTGGCCGGTCTCGCCCTGTTCGCAGAGGTGCCTGACTGGCGCACCCTGGCCGGCGCCGCGGTGATCGTCGGCGCCGCGCTCGCCGTCACCCGCTCGGAGCGGCGGCGGGGTCTGGCCGCGCCGCATCGCTGATCTCGTCGGGCGCCGGGCAGGCCGCCTTGACGTGCGCGGCGACCTCGGCGTGCGTCGCGAACCAGACCGGTCCGCTGGCCGCGACATGGCCGATCAGTTCCTCGAGAATCCAGATGCGCGAGCGGTAGCCGATGACGTGCGGATGCATGGTCAGCAGGAACAGCCCGCGTTCCGCGCGTGCCCGGTCGAACTCGCGGCGGAAGATGTCGAACACCGCCTCCGGCGCGGTGTAGGGGCGCAAGGCCTGAAAGCGGTGCATATTGAAATAGACCGCGTCGTCGCGGATCCACTCGACCGGCAACTCGACGATGCCGGTCGGCTCGCCGTCCTCGAGCAGCTCGTAAGGGTCGTCGTCGGCCATGAGCGAGGAGTCGTAGAGCAGGCCCATCTCGCGCTCGATCGTCAGCGTCGCCTCGCTGAAGTCCCAACTCGGCGTGCGCAGCCCGACCGGGCGGGCTCCGGTGATTTGCTCCAGCGTATCGGCCGAACGCAGCATGAGATCGCGTTCCTCCGCCGCCGGCATCTTCGAGTTGAGCTCGTGGATCCAGCCGTGCAGGGCGACCTCGTGGCCGTTGGCGACCAGGTTGCGCTGCTCGTCCGGGTGCAGGAGGGCAGCGACCGCGGGCACGAAGAAGGTCGCCGGCACGCCCGCCCGCTCCAGCGTCTTCAAGATGCGCGGCAGGCCGCGGCGACTGCCGTACTCGCCCCACGACAGCCGACCGATCGAGGTACCGCCGTCGCG
>CAZDBC010000072.1:0-10413 GCA_964503295.1 uncultured Kiloniellaceae bacterium
GGCGCCGAGCCGCTCGCCCCGGTGGCTGCCGGTCATCATCGGCCCGGTCACCACCACCGTCGCGGGGATGTTGGCGCTCGCCGCGGCCATGAGTTGGGCCGGCACCGTCTTGTCGCAGCCACCGACCAGCACCGCCGCGTCCATCGGCTGCGCCGTCAGCATCTCCTCGGTGTCCATCGCCATCAGGTTGCGATAGAGCATGCTTGTCGGATGGGCGAAGGACTCGTGCAGGGAAATGGTCGGAAACTCGATCGCCAGGCCGCCGGCCTGGTGCACCCCCCGCTTGATCGCCTCGATCAGCAGGGGCACCGTCTGGTGGCAGGCGTTGTAGCCGCTCGCGGTATCGGTGATCGCTACGATGGGGCGCTCGAGGGCGTCATCCGAATAGCCCATGGCCTTGATGAACGCCTTGCGCAGGAAGAGGGAGAAGGCCTCGTCGCCGTAGCTGGTCAGGTTGGTCCGCAGTCCGCTGCGCTTCGGCTTCGACATGACCGTACTCTTTGTATCCTTTGGCTTCGAGGACCCGAGGCGGCGCTGCCGGAACCGGCCTCGTGCGCGGTCGAAAAACCCTGGCCTGCTGGCGCAGGGTCGTCAACTAGATAATTGACAATATGTGCGACGATCGGCTTTGCTGAGGCCGGCGGCGGCGATAAATCGTACGGGCCGTGACGGCGGCGCCAGTCTTGCGCGCGCCCGGCGGGCAGGCGGAAGGGGGGGAACGGCGGCATGACCTCGGGCATCGGCATCGGATGCGGCGCCGGCTTTTCGGCGGACCGGCTGGATCCGGCCTGCGCGCTTGCCGACAGCGGCCGCGTCGCATGGCTGGTTTTCGAATGCGTCGGCGAGCGCACCCTGGCCCACGGCCATCGCGACCGGCAACTCGATCCGTCGCGCGGCTACAACAGCCTGCTCGCGCCGCGCATGCGGGCTCTGCTGCCGCGCTGCCGCGAAACCGGCACGCGCATCATGACCAACATGGGCGTCGCCAACCCCAAGAGCGCGGCCGAGCTCTGCGTTGCGATTGCGCGTGAACTTGGCCTGGGCGGCCTGACCGTCGCTTACGTCGTAGGCGACGAGGTGACCGCGGCGGTGACGCCCGACTGGGTTCTCGAGGAAACCGGTGCCACCATCGCCG
Organism: uncultured Kiloniellaceae bacterium; assembly: GCA_964503295.1. GTDB lineage: Bacteria > Pseudomonadota > Alphaproteobacteria > Kiloniellales > Kiloniellaceae > CAZDBC01. Next base: position 1,136 of record CAZDBC010000072.1, read on the forward strand.
AGGTCGGTCGCCCGCTGGTCGGCGCCAACGCCTACCTCGGAGTCGAGCATCTTCTGGAGGCGGTCGACAGCGGCGCCGACGTAGTCATCGTCGGGCGCTTCGCCGACCCCTCCCTCTTCCTGGCGCCGGCGGTGCACCACTTCGGCTGGGCCCTAGACGACTGGCCGCGGCTCGCCGCGGGCACTGTGATGGGCCATCTGCTCGAGTGCGGCATGCAGGTCACCGGCGGCTACTTCGCCGATCCGCCCTTCAAGCTGGTGCCGGATCTCGCCCGTTGCGGCTATCCCCTGGCCGAGGTCGAGGATAGCGGCGCCTTCGCCGTCACGAAATTGGAGGAGGCCGGCGGCTGCGTGACGCTGGAGACGGTCAAGGAGCAGCTCCTCTACGAGGTGCAAAACCCGGCGAGCTATCTCACCCCCGACGTCACCGCCGACTTCGCCAGCGTGCGCCTTGAACAGGTCGGCCGCGATCGCGTCGCTGTTGCCGGCGCGCGCGGACGGCCGCGGCCGGAGCGGCTCAAGGTCACGGTCGGCTTCGACGGCGGCTATCAGGGCGAGGCCGGCATCAGCTACTCGGGGCCCGGCGCGCAGGACCGCGCCTGCCTTGCACGTGACATCCTGCACGAGCGCATCACGAGCCTGCACCGCTGCCCCGGCCGCCTACGCATCGATCTGATTGGCGTCAACTCGATTCATGCGACCGCCGTCGAGCGTATCACCGACAGCCAGGACGTGCGCGTCCACACGACTTACGCGGACGCCGATCGCGGCAACGTGGAAACCGTCATGTGGGAGGTCGAATCGCTGCTCTGCTGCGGACCGGCCGGCGGCGGTGGCTTCCGCGGCCACATCGTGCCCAAGGTGACCACCGGGTCGGCCTACATCGGGCGCGACCGCATCGCCGTCGAAACCCATGTCCTGAAGGCCTGACCATGCGCACCATGCTTCGCGACATCGCCCACGCGCGGGCCGGCGACAAGGGCGACACCTCCAGCATCTCGGTCTGGGTCTATGACCCCGCCCACTACGAGCTTGTCAAGCGCCAGCTCTCCCCCGAGGTGGTCAAGGCGGCCTATCCCGGGCTCATCCGCGGCGAAGTGGAGCGTTACGAGCTCGACGAGCTGCATGGCCTGAATTTCGTGCTCCACGACGCCATCGAAGGCGGCGTCAACAGCTCGCTCAATCTCGACTCGCACGGCAAGTCCTGGAGCTTCCTACTGCTCGCCCTGCCGGTCGAGCTGCCCGTAGACGCCTAGATCGCTGGCCAAATCATTGACAGAATGTTTGACAATTTTTGCGCGGCTTTCATACTGCCTGCTGCGGCGGTCGGCGTTGCTGTGAGCCGTTGCCACCAACGACAACAGACTTCGGGAGGATTAGCGACATGACCTGTAGACTCGCCTTGCGTGGTGCGGCCGCGATCGCGGCGATTGCCGCCTGCCTCGCCGGGGCGCCGGCGCAGACGCACGCCCAGACGCTCACGGTCTGGAGCCACTTCGCGGACCACCAGGGTGTGCGCGACTTCTTCTCGAAGGTCGAGGAGATCTTCGAGCAGGAGAACCCGGGCGCCCAGCTCGACATGACCTTCTACGAGAAGCAGGCGCTCTTCGCTGCCCAGACCACGGCCTTTCCCGCCGGCGAGGGCCCCGACATCCTCTATCTTGAGCCCGACCGCATGCAGTTCGTCGAGAACGGCTTCGTGCGCCCGCTCGACGACCTGATGGATCTCGATCGGATCGAGGACTTCGCCAAAGAGGCCTGGACCGTCGATGGCAAGGTCTACGGCATCGGCATGCAGGCCTTTACGGTCGAGCTTTACTACAACAAGGACCTCATGGATAAGGTCCTGGGCGAAATCGGTGTCGAGCTCGAGCCCGACTACCAGCTCGCTCAGGACGAGTTCCTGCGCATGGTCGAGACCGCCGCCGACATGGGCATCACGCCCGTCGTCCAGGGCATCGGCGATCGGCCCTATCCCGGTTCCTATCTCCTGCACGAGCTGCTGCTGCGCAAGATCGGGCGGGAGGACTACGCGAAGCTGTGGGCCGGCGAGCTGTCGTTCAAGGATCCGCGCGTGGTCGAGGTCTTCGAGTACATGAAGCAGGTCATCGACGCCGGCGCCTATCCCAAGACCTTCACCACCATGAAGCTCGGCGAGTCGCACTACTACTTCCACACCAAGCCGGGCGGCCTGACCTTCCCGCTCGGCAGCTGGTACTCGAGCCGTGCCTTCAATCCACCCGACAAGGGTGGGCAGCCGGCCGACTTCCAGCTTGGCATCATGCAGTTCCCCGCCATGGACGGCGGCGCCTGCAACGACTGCAAGACCATCGGTGTGGCCGGCACCTACGCGGTGAATGCGGCGACCGAGAACGAGGAACTGGTCAAGAGCTTCCTCGAGATCATCTCGCAGCCGGAGATGGGCCAGCTCTGGATGCAGAACACCAAGGTCGCAACCGGCGTGAAGCTGTCCGAAGACGCCAGCTTCGCCGGCGAGTACGCCGGCTACTTCGCCGAGCTTGCCGAACGCAGCAAGGGACGCACCTTCTTCCTCGGCACACCGATCGACTTCATCAAGGGGCAGTGCAAGGAGACCTTTATCCAGGTGCTCAACGCCGCCTTCCCGGCCGGTTTCATGGGACCGGACGAGGCTATCGAACAGATGCAAGCAGCCTGCTACAAGGGCTGAGCCAGCACCTTTCGCCGGTTGATCAGGGGACGGGCGCTGCGGCGTCCGTCCCTCTTTCGAGGGAGCCATGGCCGAGCATCTGAGAGGCGCGCTGGAGACCGGGAACGGTCGTGCGGGCTTGCGCGGCCGACTCGACGGCCTGCGGGCGCGCTGGCGCCTGGCCGCGGAGGATAACAGCTGGGGCGTCGTCATGACCTTCCTCATGCCGGCGCTGCTGTTCTACCTGCTGTTCACTGCCTACCCGATCCTCCGAACCTTCTACAATAGCGTCCAGCTCATCCGGCCCCACCAGCCCGACACCTTCGTCGGCCTGGCCAACTACATCGAGCTTCTGACCTCCGACCACATCTTCGACAAGGCCGTCGTCAACACGTTTATTTGGGCGACGGTCGCACCGGTCGCGGACGTCACGCTCGGGTTGCTGCTGGCGACCTGTCTCTACGTCAAGATTCCGTTCATGCGCTTCTTCCGCATCGCCTGGTTCAGTCCGGTGCTGATCTCCTACGTGGTGATCGGCGTGATCTGGATGTGGATCTACAACTACGACTGGGGCGTTGCCAACGCGCTGCTGCGCTGGATCGGCCTCGACGACTGGACCCAGGTCTGGCTCGGCAATCCCAGCACTGCGCTCTGGGCAGTCATCCTGGTCGATGCCTGGAAGTGGGTCGGTTTCCACATGGTGGTCTGCCTGGCGGCTCTGCACTCCCTGCCCAAGGAGGTCATCGAGGCGGCGGAGTTGGACAACTGCAACTGGTTCGGCAAGCTGATCTACATCAAGGTGCCGATGATCAAAACCACCCTAATCAATCTCCTGATCCTCGCCTTCATCGGCAAGATGAAGGTCTTCGATCTGGTCTGGATCATGACTAAGGGCGGGCCGCTCTGGGCGACCGAGACGCTGGCCACCTATACCTACAAGCGCGCCTTTCAGTGGGACACCTTCGACCTCGGTTACCCCTCGGCGATCGCGGTGGTCTCCTTCCTGCTGGTGATGACCGTGGTGCTGGTCATGTCGTGGCTGTTCCGCAGTCGCGACCGGCTTGAGTATTGAGCCGTGGTGCACAACGTCGTGGTGCGCTCGCTGTTGCTCATCGCGCTGGCCGCCTATACCGCGTTCGCGGCCGGACCTTTCGCCTGGGTCGCAGTCATGTCGCTGCGCACGACCAGCGAGATCGCCGAAGACCCTTACGCCCTGCCGGAGACGCCGCACTGGTGGAAATACGCCGACGCCTGGTTCAACTCGAACTACGAGACCTACTTCTGGAACAGCGCCGTCGTCACGGTCTGCGCGGTATCCGTACTCAGCATCCTGGGCGCGATGGCCGCGCATTGCCTCGCGAGGTACCGCTTTCCGGGTAATCGCGTGATCTTCTTTCTGATCTTCTCGACCATCATCTTGCCGCCGCAGATTACGATTATCGGCATCTTCCAGCTCCTGGTGCAGTACGGCCTCTACGATTCGCGCACCGGTTTGATTCTCGTCTACGTCGCGATGCAGATGCCGCTGACCGTGTTCATCCTGGAAGGTTTCTTCGCACGGCTGCCGCAGGACCTCTTCGACGCCGCGCGCATCGACGGTTACTCGGATTTCGAGATCTTCTGGCGCATCACGCTGCCGATCGGGCTGCCCGCGATAGCGACCACCGTCATCCTCAACACCATCTACATCTGGAACGAGTTCCTGTTCGCGGTGGTCCTGCTGGTCGATGACGCCAAGCGCACGCTTCCGCTCGGCATTCAGCGCTTCATGGGCGACCATCTGGACGACACCGGCATGCTGGCGACCGGCCTCATGATCGCGGTCATCCCGATCATCGTCGCCTACGTGTTCTTTTCCGAGAAAATGATCCAGGGCATGACGGCGGGGGCGATCAAGTGACCCATCAACGGGACCGACAGGCGGCGCCATGGCGGTCGTAAAGCTCGATCACATCACAAAGCGCTATCCTGGGGTCGCCGCGCCGGCGGTCGACGACATCTCGCTCACCATCGAGGACGGCGAGTTCATGGTGCTGCTCGGACCCTCGGGCTGCGGCAAGTCGACCACGCTCAGGATGATCGCGGGGCTGGAGAGCATCACCGAGGGAACGCTCAGCATCGACGGCAGGATCATGAATCGGGTGCCCGCGAAGGACCGCGATATTGCCATGGTGTTCCAGTCCTACGCCCTCTACCCGCACATGACGGTGCGCCAGAACTTGGCCTTCGGCCTCAAGCGCCGCGGCTTGGCGCGGGCAACGGTGGCCGAGCGCGTCACCCGGGTCGCCGACATGCTCGGCCTCACCGATTTTCTCGACCGCAAGCCCTTCGCCCTGTCTGGCGGGCAGCGCCAGCGGGTCGCGCTCGGTCGCTCGATCGTGCGCGACCCCAAGGTGTTCCTGTTCGACGAGCCGCTGTCAAATCTCGACGCGGCGCTGCGCACCCACACCCGCGCCGAGCTCATCAAGCAGTACCAGCGGCTCCAGGCGACCATGATCTACGTCACCCACGATCAGGTCGAAGCCATGACCATGGGCACGCGGATCTGCGTCATGCACGACGGCCGGCTGGTGCAGGTCGGCGCGCCGCTTGAGGTCTACCGCCGGCCGGCCGACACCTTCGTCGCTTCCTTCATCGGTAGTCCGCCGACCAACCTTACCGAGGCCGAGATCTTGGGCGACGACGGCGCGCTGCGCCTGCGGGTGTTGGGCGGCGAGCTGGCCCTGCCGAGGGGGGGCTTCGATCTTGCGCCGTTGACGGATCGCCGTGTCGTCTTCGGCATCCGTCCGGAGGATCTCTACATTGACGGTCACGGCGACCGTGAGGGTCGCTACGCCATCGTGGCCGCCGAGGTCGTCGCCGTGGAGCCGCTCGGCGCTGAGACCCTGGTGTTGCTGCGCGTGCCCGACGAACGCGAGGTGACGGCGCGAGTCGGCCGCTCAGTCGTGGCCCGTCCCGGCCAGGCGGTCGAGCTGCGCATCGATCTCGACGCCTGCCATCTCTTTGACCCCGCCTCGACGCGCGCGCTCGCCATGGGCGACTCCGTCTGACCACTGAAAGTCGATTGCATGACCAAGCCGATCCCGGGTCCCGTTCCCCGTCCGCGCAAGCCTCGACTCGCCGTGCCGCCGAAGGCCTGCGACTGCCACAACCACGTCTTCGGTCCCGCCGCGCGCTTCCCCTATGTAGCGGAGCGGCAGTACACCCCGCCTGATTCGCCGCTGGAGGACTTCCTCCACCTGCTCGACGTGCTCGGTATCGAACGCGCGGTGATCGTGCAGCCGAGCGTCTATGGTGGCGACAACGCCTGCACGGCCGATGCCATCGCGCGCATGGACGGCCGCGCCCGGGGCGTCGCAGTCGTCGATCCAAAGATCGACCGGGCCGGCCTGGAAGCGCTCGATCGGGCCGGCTTCCGCGGCGTGCGCTTCAACCTCATTCACACCGGCGGCAGCACCTCGCTCGATGCGCTGGAAAATTTGGCCGACCGAGTGGCGCCGCTCGACTGGCACGTGCAGATCTATTTGCGCGGCCGCCTTCTGCCCGATATTGAATCGCGCCTTCTGTCCCTCCCGGTGCCGCTGGTGATCGACCACATGGGCCACATGGACGCGGACGCGGGCCTCGAGCAGCCGGGCGTGCGCTGCCTCCTGCGCCTGCTCGAAAAGGGTCGCACCTGGGTAAAGCTGATTCCCTACCGCTACGACATTGACGGCTTTCCCTTTGCCAAGGCCAAGCCACTCGCGCAGGCGCTGGCGGCCGCCCGGCCCGACCGCATGGTCTGGGGCACCGACTGGCCCCATCCCGACATCCCCGGCCCGAAGCCAGGCGAGCCGGGGCCGATGCCGAACGATGGCGATCTGGTGGATTCGCTCGAGGAATGGTTCGAGGATCGTGCGCTGATCAAACGGATCCTGGTCGACAATCCGGCCGCGCTCTACCGCTTCGACGAACGGCCGCTTGGTTCCTAGGCGCTTCGCTTCAACACCGCGCCAAACATCTGCTCGTAGGCGTCGCCGTAAGCCTTGACCGGCGGTTCGAGGTGCTCGGTACAGAGCGTGACCAGCTTCTTGCGTTCGCCCTTGCGCAGGGCCTCGATCATGGCGGCATGGTCCTGGCGCGCATTCTGCAGGTACTCCGGTCGCACCAGGGAGTAGAAGCGCACGGCGTGGCTCTTGAAGGCGAAGAGGTTGATCGCCTCGACCAGGTAGGGATTGCCGCAGGCGCCGAACAACGTCTGATGAAAGCGGATGTTGGCGCGAAAGGCATAGGCGATGTCGCCGCTGTCGACAGCCGCACTGTGCGTTTCGTGGATTGCGCTTAGCTTCTCGATCAGCTCGTCGGAGGCGGGTAACGGAATCTGGCGCGCCGCCTCGGCCTCGAGCAGTTTGCGCACGGCGAAGATCTGGCGCACCTCGTCGGGCGTGTAGTCGCGCACGACGGCGCCCTTGTTGCGCTTGCGCTCGATTAGGCCCATGCGCTCGAGCTCGACCAGCGCCTGGCGGACGATGTGCTTCTTGGTGCCGAACTGGGCCACCAGGTCGTCCTCGATCAGGCGTTCGCGCGGCCGTCGCTGCCCGAAGACGATGTCCTCTTCCAGGCGTTCTATGACCCGCTCAAGATGGCTTTTCGTCGTCATCGCTCGCCGGCTGAAGTTGTTGCCTGTGCGCTGCGAAGCGCACTCCACTCTTGCCGATCCGGCAGGCCAGTTCAACAATGTTGCCGAAAGTTTCTACGACTATCCGCGCCGGGACAGAAACCGGGCATCCCCGCCGGCGTCTGCCGGGCGAAGGCGGTCGAAAGGGCGGCGACGGCGGCAAGGACCTGGTCGAGGCGGTCAACTTCCTGGCTGAGCTGGCCGGCACCGACATCTACGCGCCCGCGCGCAAGGCCGACGTGCCGTAGCCGGCCAGGCGCCGGCGCCGGCTCCCCGGAGGGCCCGCCCGCGCGCCCTTGACGGATTCGCACGACCTCTCGGCAGAAGTCCGCTTTGCGCGCTCTCCAGCCGTCGAGTGAACCGCAGGCACGCCGCGCTTCAGTCCGCCGAGTCGGTCATTCGTTCATCCTGCAAAGTTTCGCGCCTGGACTGATCGCAATGCGGGACACTGCTGACGGTCGCCGGAAGGACGACAGCTTTGAAAGGTTGACGGGAGGTATCGCAAGGCCATTTCGCTTGTTTCCGGCACGGGCTCCATGGTCTCTGACAGGGAACCTGTTCGAGACACGCGATGACGCCATTCTGGAAATTGTCTGCCGCCGGCTTCGCTGCGACAGCGATCACTTACGGGCCGGCCCGCATGGGCTTCGGTCTGTTCCTGCCGGAGTTCAGATCGGCATTCTCCCTGTCCACCGGGACCGCGGGCCTCGTCTCCAGCCTGGGTTTCCTGGGCATGCTCATCGGGTTGATCGCGGCCTATGCAATGCTCTCCCGCTGCGGGCCGAGGCTGCCGGTTCTCCTGGGCCTTCTTGCCGCAACGCTCGGAACGGGGCTGGTTGCCTCGGCACCTAGCCTGCCCGTCCTCTCCATTGGCGTCTTCCTCGCGATGACGAGTGCCGGTTTCTCCTGGTCGCCGTTCAACAACATCGTGAACCGCGAGTTGCGGGATGAGGCAAGGCCCGTCGCTTTGTCTATCGTCAGCACCGGGACGAGCCTCGGGATCGCGGCGGCCGGAGCGACCGCGATCCTTCTCAGCCTGAACGGCGGCTCCTGGCGGATCGGCTGGTCGGTATTCGCCATCGCCGGCCTCCTCGCGTTGCTGGCAAATCTGATGGCTCTGCGGGGAGAGGCCGGGCGGCCGGGTCCGGGCTCGGACCAGCCACGGAGCCTCCTGTGGCGCAAATCGGCAGCTCCCCTCTATGGAATTGCGCTGTCTTTCGGCATGACCACCGCGATCTATATTTCCTTCGCCGCCGACCGCATCGAGCAGTCTGGCGGCCTGTCCCACATTCCCGCCGGCGCGTCGCCCGCGGTCATTTTCGTCTGCTTCGGGGTCTTCGGCTTGATCGGCCTGGCCACCGGGCAAATCAAAGCTGTCACCGGACTGCCCGGTTTGCTCCGCCTCCTCCTGCTGGCCTCCACGCTCTCCCTTGTCCTTGTCGCACTGACGCCGACCTCGTGGGCGGGCGTGGTCCTTTCGGCCAGCCTCCAGGGCGCATTCGTGATGATGATGAGCGCGATCCTGGCCTTCTGGTCGGAGCGCCTCTTTCCGCGGCTTCCCTCTCTCAGCTTCACGGTCGCGCTCGTTGCCGTCGCCGTCGGCAGCGTGCTCGGCCCCGCGGCGGCCGGCTTCATGGCCGACGCATTCGGCGCCGGAACGATGTTTCTGTCGACGGCCGCGATCTCGCTTGCGACGGCGGCGGCCGTTCTGCCCCGACGCGTCAAGGAGCGCCCGAGCGCCGGGTGAAACAGGGGCCGCCTTTTCGGTCAGAGGCGTCCGAGCGCGCCGAAGCATGTCTGGGCAAGAGCTGTGCGTCTCGAGATGCACAGATAGGGTATTCGCCCGTCAGTCCCCGGCGGCCTGCCCGCGGTAAAGCCAGATGTGGCTAGCCGCGTTTCTCTTGAAGCTGCTGTTGACGACGGCGATTTCGCCCGCGCCGTTGACGGCGAGCTT
>CAZDBC010000073.1:0-2764 GCA_964503295.1 uncultured Kiloniellaceae bacterium
CTCGACAAGAAGCTGCGCGAGCACATGCAAATCGAGCTGCGCCGCCTGCACGATAAGCTCGGCATGACAACGGTCTACGTGACCCACGACCAGCGCGAGGCGCTGACCATGTCCGACCGCATCGCCGTCATCGATTTCGGCCGGCTGATGCAGCTCGGCACGCCCCAGGAGATCTACGAGCGACCGGCCAACCGTTTTGTCGCCGAGTTCATCGGCGAATCGACTTTTCTGCCCGTCGAGATTGCCGAGGGCGCGGCGCACTTCGCCGGGACCCGGCTGCAGGTCGCGGCGAAGCTCAACGGCAGCGGCGACCGCCTGCTGATGCTGCGGCCGGAGCGCCTGCGCATTCTCGACGGCACGCCGGCGCCGGACATGAATCTCTTCGCTGGGCGGGTGCGTGACCTGGTCTACCAGGGTGACAGCATTCTGCTGTGCGTGGCGCTCGGCGATGGGACCGAGATCCGGGTCCGCGGCGTCAACCGGCAGGTCGGTGCAAGCGCCGTGCCTGCGGTCGGCGAGGAGGTCAGGCTCGGGCTGCACCGCGACGACACGGTGCTGATCCCGACCGGCGAGTCCTTCGGCGATGGCTGAGGCCGCGACCTCCGCGCCACCGGGGGCGAGACAACCATTCTTCGGCGAACTGCGCCGCGACGCGCTGCGGGAGCGGCTGGCCATGATGGGCCTGTGCTCGCCCGCGCTGCTCCTGGTTCTGGTGATCCTGGTGATTCCGACCGGCTGGCTGTTCGGGCTGTCGTTCCTGGACGACAACGGCAACCTGACGCTCGAGCACTACCGGCGCATGGTCGAGAGCAAGTCATACGCCCGCATCTTCCGCACCACCTTCGAGGTCAGCCTGCTGACCATGGGCATCTGCGCGCTGATGGGCTATCCGCTCGCCTATCTGCTGGCGCAATTGCCGCGGCGCATCGCCAACCTCTGCCTGATCGGCGTGCTGTTTCCCTTCTGGACCTCGCTGCTCGTGCGCACCTACGCTTGGCTGGTGCTGCTCCAGCGCGAAGGCGTGGTCAACGACTGGGGCCAGCGCCTGGGATTGTGGGAGGAACCGCTCCGCCTGGTGCACAACCTCAACGGCACCCTGATCGGCATGGTGCACATCATGCTGCCGTTCCTTGTGCTGCCGACCTACGGTGCGATGCGCGCGATCGACCGCGACTTCGTGCGCGCCGCCGCCAATCTCGGAGCCGGCCCGGTGCAGGCCTTCTGGCGGGTCTACCTGCCGCTCTCCCTGCCCGGCCTGGCGGCGGGCTCCCTGATCGTCTTCGTGCTGTCGCTCGGATTCTTCGTGACGCCCGAGATCCTCGGCGGCGGCAAGGTGATCATGGTGTCGATGCGCATCGCCACCAACATCGAGCTGTTCTTCAACTGGGGCGCGGCCAGTGCGCTCGGCGTGGTGCTGCTGGTCCTGACGCTGCTCATCCTCTTCGCGGCCTCGGCCGCGCTCGGGCTCGACCGACTGCTCGGCGGGGGCAGGGTCTCGTGAGCTGGCTGACCCGGCCCGCCTCCGACACCCAGATCACCCACGCCGGGCGGCTGTGGCTCTACCTGGTCGGCGCGCTGGTGATGGTGTTCCTGGTGGTACCGACCCTGATCGTCATTCCCATGTCGTTTTCGGATTCGCAGTACCTGGAGTTTCCGCCGCGCCGACTGTCGCTGCGCTGGTACGAGGAATACTTCGGCTCGCTCGGCTGGATGCAGGCGACGATGACCTCGCTCAAGGCCGGGGCACTGACCATGGTCGTGGCGACCACATTCGGCACCATGGCCGCCTACGGCCTGTACGTCTCGCGGTTGCGTGCGGCCAAGCTGATCTTCCTGATTCTGATCACGCCGATCATGGTGCCGCTGATCCTGATCGCGATCGCGGCCTTCTACGCCTTCGTCAAGCTGTCGCTGGTCAACTCCCTGCTCGGGCTTGTCCTGGCGCACTCGATTCTCGCCATACCGCTGGTCGTGATCGTGATCTCCTCGGCGCTCAGCAGCTACGACATGAACCAGGAGATGGTCGGGCGCAGCCTGGGCGCCTCGCGCCTCAAGGCCTTCCTGCTGATCACCCTGCCCCAGATCCGCTTCTCGGTGATCACCGCCGCACTCCTCTCCTTCCTGACCTCCTTCGACGAGGTGGTGATCGCGCTGTTCATCTCAGGCGGCGAGTACTCGACCCTGACGCGCAACATGTTCAACGCCCTGCGCGACCAGATCGACCCGACCATCGCCGCCATCTCCACCATCATGGTGCTGATCTCGACCACCCTGCTGGTGCTGGCCCAGGTCTTCGGCAAGCCCAGGGGCTGAAGGCGGGCGGGCCGCTGGAGGAAGTGGCGTCCCCTAGGGGACTCGAACCCCTGTTTTCGCCGTGAGAGGGCGATGTCCTAGGCCACTAGACGAAGGGGACGCAGCGGCACTTTCGGCCGGCCTATATAACGCCCGTGCGCCCAAGCTTCAAGCCCCGCGACGGCCGACGGCGTTGTGCCTGGCGGAGCCGGCCCGGGCCGGACGACGCCCGGATGCGGTCCCGGCGCCGACCGCGACCGGCGAAGATGAACAGCGCGGCGGCGGCTCAGGCTGCGGCCTGGGCCTGCTCCGCACTCTGCCGCTCGGCCTCGAGCACGACGGAGACCGCGTGGACGATGGCCGCGACGCGGACGGCAGCCTGGATCGCCGTGTTGGCGATGCCCGCCTTGCGCAGTTCCTGCTCGTGCGATTCGATGCACATCCCGCAGCCGTTGACGGCGGAGACGGCGAG
>CAZDBC010000073.1:2774-8073 GCA_964503295.1 uncultured Kiloniellaceae bacterium
ACGGCGAGCGACCAGAGCTCGAAATCGGCCCGCTCGACGCCGGGATTGGCGATGACGTTCATGCGCAGGCGGGCCGGCATGGTCTTGTACTCATTGCTTCCGGCCAGATGCACGAAGCGGTAGTAGATGTTGTTCATCGACATGATGGCCGCGGCAGCCTTGGCGGCCTCCAGTGCCTCGGGCGAGAGGTGCCGGGCGGCCTCGGTCTCGACGGCAGCTATGGTCGCTGCGTTGCGCGAGGCGATTGCCGTGGCGACCAGCGCGCCCCAGAGCTGTTGCTCGCTCAAGGTCTCGTCGCGCAGGATGCTCGAGAGGTTGAGCTTGATGTCCTTGGCATAGGCCGGCAGTGCGGCCTTGAGGTCTTCGATGGTCATGACGGACCTTTTCCTTTGCGGTGTCTGGCGATCGGTCTGGCGCGACGAAGACGTCGGGGGCGCCGCGATGGCGCGGCGCCCGACGCCTTCACCGGATTAGGCGGCCTGGAGGACGTCGCCGCCGACCGGCCGATTGCAGGGGCAGAGTTCGTCGGTCTGCAGCCCGTCGAGGATCCGCAGCGTGTCGGCCGGGTTGCGCCCGACGTTCAGATTGTTGACCGCCACGTGCTGGATGACGTTGTGCGGATCGACGATAAAGGTGGCGCGCAGGGCAACGCCCTCGTCCGAGCGCACGCCGAGGCTGTCGACCAGCGAACCGGTGGTATCGGCGAACGCCCAATGATTGAGCTTGGCGAGATCGGAATGATCACGGCGCCAGGCCAGCTTGCAGAACTCGTTGTCGGTGCTGCCGCCAAGCAGAACCGCATCCCGGTCCTCGAACTCCTCCTTCAGCTTGGCGAACTCGACGATCTCGGTCGGGCACACGAAGGTGAAGTCCTTGGGATAGAAGTAGATGACCTTCCACTTGCCGGGAAAGCTGTCGCGGTTGAGCGGCTCGAAGGCGCTGTCGCCGTTCTCCTCAGGCTGCATGAAGCCCGGTTTGACGCCGGTGACGGCGAACTCCGGAAGCTTGTCGCCAACAGTCAGCATATCGATTAACTCCTTGATTCGATGTTGTTCATGAAACCGGGCGCCGCGGCCCGCGAGCGATGTCCTGACATATATTGAAATGCTTCTAGATTGCAACATGGAATGCGATCAATTCGCAAAAAAGGCAGCGAAAAGGCTCCAAGAGAGCGCGCGGCGGATTGTCGCGCCCATCGGCCGACCGCCCGCCTGCTTGCGCGTTGGCCGCCGGTCAGCAATGCCGTAGACAGGGTGCTTTCCTAGACAGGACGCGAACGCCGGACGCTGCCGACCGCCATGGACGTCTACCTTCCGATCGCCGGGACGGCGGTGAATCTGCTGGTCCTGCTCGGCATCGGCGGCGGTGTCGGCCTGCTGTCCGGCCTGTTCGGCGTCGGCGGTGGCTTCCTTCTCACCCCTTTGCTGATCCTGATCGGCATCCCGCCGGCCGTTGCGGTCGGCTCGGGCGCCAACCAGGTCGTCGCCTCCTCCGTATCCGGGCTGCTCGCACACTGGCGCCGCGGCAACGTCGACGTCCGCATGGGCCTGGTCCTGATCGCCGGCGGCATTCCGGGATCGTTGATCGGCGTCTTGCTATTCGCCCTGCTGCGCCGGCTCGGCCAGGTCGAGCTGGTCGTCAGCATTTGCTATGTCGCGCTGCTCGGCACGCTCGGAATGATCATGATGGGCGAGGGCGTCAGCACCTACATCCGGCGCCGGCACAAGCCCGCGGAGCGCGGTCGGCTGCACAAGCACTATCTCCTGCATCGCCTGCCGCTGAAGCTGCGCTTCCGCCGCTCGCGGCTCTACATCAGCGCGCTGCTGCCGGCCGGCCTCGGTTTCGTCGTCGGCCTGCTGACCTCGATCATGGGCGTAGGCGGCGGCTTTCTGGCGGTCCCGGCGATGGTCTACCTGATCGGCATGCCGACGGCCGTCGTCATCGGCACGTCGCTGCTTCAGATCACCATCGTCGGCGCGGGGGTGACCTTTATGCAGGCGACCACGAACCAGAACGTCGACGTTCTGCTAGTGCTGTTCCTGGTCGTCGGCGGGGTGATCGGGGCGCAGGTCGGCGCCAAGCTCGGCGCACGACTGCGCGGGGAACAGCTGCGCATTCTCCTCGCACTGATCGTACTCGGGGTTTGCGCACAGGTGGCGTTCCGGATGACCGTGACGCCCGACAGCCTCTACAGCTTCGGCGCGGGATAGGACGAGGAGGGCCGCAGCAGCACCCCTACCCAGCCGCGGCGCGCTTGCCGTCCTCGCCCGACTGGGCGGCGAAGATCGAGGTGTAGCCGGCCGACCAGTCCGGCGGGACCTGGCAGGGTCGCGGATCGTGATCGGCCCAGCGCGCCGGCTGCCCGCGCACCAGCGCCCGGTCGTGCGACGAGCGCGAGGGGTTCACCGTATAGGGAAAGGCGTCGGCCGAGGCGAAGGCATTGAGCAGCAGCGGCCGGGCGTGGGGCGTGCGCGCCGGCTCCGAGGCGTGGACCGTGCGGCAGTTGTGGATGGTGATCGAGCCGGCCGGACCGGCCAGCACGACGCGCCGGCTGGTGTCGAGCGCGGCCGCGTCGGCGTCGCTCAGGCAGCCGGTCCAGTTGCCCTGCGCGTCGTACTGATCGTAGAGCGGGCCATTGTGGCTGCCCGGCAGGACGATCAGCGCGCCGTCCTCGGGCGCCACGTCGGTCAGGTAGGTGCCGATGGTCAGCGGGCTGTAGTTGGTGTGCGGGTAGAACTGGATGTCCTGGTGCCACTTGACCGCGTTCGCCCCTGGCGTCTCGTCGGCCCACTTGAAGTTGAGCTTGGAGTGGTGGAAGGCGACGTCTGGCCCGACCAGATCGGCGGCGACGTCGGCGATCACGCCGCAGGCGTAGTCCCAGTAGAGGGGATGGCGGTCGTCCGGCGTCTTGAGCCGGCGCAGCAACGGTCGCTCGGCGGAATGGCCGGGCGCGACGTCGAAGGTGTCGTCGCTCCGGTTGACGCGCCGGCTCTGGTCGACGAAGTCGCGGGTGACCGCGTTCAGGCGCGCGATCGTCTCCCGGTCGATCAGCGACGCCACGAGCAGGTAGCCGTTCTCGAAATAGAACGCGCGCTGTTCCTGGGTCAGGACGCGCGGCGGCTGGGCCAGGATCGCTTCCGGTTTCATGTGACTGCTCCTCCCTCGGGACGGCGCGCCGGGGCGCGACACTTGGTCGGCCCCGATGCCCGTTCCTCTTTTTTCTCTGCGGCGCCGCCCGCGGCGGGCCGGATCAGGCCGGCTGGGCCGCCGTGTCCGGCTTGCGCACCTTCGGCGTCCGCGCGGTGCGGCGCAGGTCCTTGCGCACGTGACTGGTATCGTAGCCGTTGAACAGATGGCCGAGCAGGCCGCGGTCCAGATCCGACGTCCCGAACAGCCAGTCGGCGATCGGGAAGGTCAGGTTCATGTTCCGCTCCATCATGATCGACTGGTTGTGGTGCGCCGTGTGATGCCGCCGGATCGTGTTGACGAAGGGCACGTTGCGCACGAACCAGTTCTCCTCGATGTGGCAGCAGAAGTGCATGAACTCGTAGATCAGGTACATGCCGGTCGTGGTGCACATCATCAGCCAGCCAACATTGGGCGAGATGAGCCAGCCGAGGACGATGGCGCCGGGAATCGACATCAGGATGAAGACCACGAGGGCATAGGGCGGGAAGAAGGTCACCCGCCAGTCCTTCTGGTCGGCGAAGCGCATCTCCTCTTCGGTGAAGAACTGGTGATGCATCAAGGTATGGCGCGTGTAGATGGCGCGCAGGCCCGGGAAGCGCAGCGGGCGGTGCATGACGTAGCGGTGCAGGAACCATTCGAAGATGTTGCACAGCAGGAAGACCACCGGAATGGTCAGCCACTCCCACCAGGCGACGTTCGCGATATTGGTGACGTAGATGTACATCGCCGTCAGGCCGATCGTGTAAATGACGACGACGTGCAACCAGCCATTGTACCAGCCGGCGATGCGCCGACGGTACTCCGCGCGGTAGTTCCGCTGGCGTTCGGTCATCGGCGAGTTGACGAGTTCCATCACGATCTCCCTCGACAGATGGCGTTGCGGTCGGCCGGACTCCTCAGCCAATCACCGCCCTGAAAACTGATATATTACCAATACATCAGATGGGCCCGCCTTGTCAAAGCGCGCGTCGACCGGTCGCCCGCGACATCCGGCGGGGCCCCGCCGACGGCCCCCGGCGGGCCGGCGGCCGGCCGGGACGCTCAGGCGCCTGCGGCGCGCACCTCGGCCGCGCGGTCCCAGAGGTTGGGCAGCACGCCGGCGGCATAGCCCGAGACGAAGTCCTTAATCGCCCCGCTGTCGGGATCGAAGACGTGGCGGCGCACCGCGCCGATATTGGCGCCGTAGACGTGGATCGAGATCGAGACCCGGTCGTCGAAGGCGTTGGCGACGGCGTGGACGTCGCCGATGCGCGGCGAGACGGCGGCCACCCGCCCGGGCTCGAGCCGCTCGCCGCCCCGCTCGACCAGGGTGCCATCGGCCAGGGCGTAGTCCCGGCAGTCCTCGGCGCCGCGCAGCATGCCGATCAGGCCCCAGACGGTATGGTCGTGGATCGGGGTGCGCTGCCCGGGACCCCAAACGAAGCTGACCACCGAGAAGCGCTCCAGCGAGTCGCAGTGCAGCAGGTACTGCTGATAGTGCTCGGGATGGGGCCGGGCGAAGTCGTCGGGCAGCCAATCGTCCCGCGCGACCAGAGCAGCCAGCAGGCCCCGCCCCTCCTCGAGCAGCCGGGCCTCGTCGTCGCCGGCGCCTTCGACCAGCCCGGTCATGGCGACGACGAAGCGGCGCAGCCGGACCAGGCCGGCGGCTTCGCGGATCGCGCTTTCCGACGCCGTCGTCATTGCCGCATAACCGCCTCACCTGAATCCGAGCAGCTGGTCGGGCAGCCAGAGAGCCAGCTCCGGAAAGGCCATCACGATCCCGAGCACGGCCACCTGGAGCAGGATGAAGGGTATCACGCCGCGATACATCTGCGGCAGGGTCATCTCCGGCGGCGCGATGCCGCGCAGGTAGAAGATCGCCGGCGCCATGGGCGGCGTCAGGTAGCTGGTCTGGATCATGATCAGGATCAGCATGCAGAACCACAGCGTGTTGAAGCCGGCGGCCTCGACGAAGGGGATGAACAGGGGCACGAAGATCAGCAGGATCGAGATCCACTCCAGAAAGAAGCCGGCGATGAAGACGATCGCCAGGAA
This sequence comes from uncultured Kiloniellaceae bacterium, assembly GCA_964503295.1. Taxonomy (GTDB): domain Bacteria; phylum Pseudomonadota; class Alphaproteobacteria; order Kiloniellales; family Kiloniellaceae; genus CAZDBC01. The sequence goes on from CAZDBC010000073.1 coordinate 7,998, forward strand.
CAGGAAGATCATGCCCCAGGGCCCGAGCCCCACCGCGTTGAGCAGGTCGCGCATCACGCTCATCCCGCCGCTCGCC
>CAZDBC010000073.1:8083-10262 GCA_964503295.1 uncultured Kiloniellaceae bacterium
CGAACACGCCGGTGAAGAGACTTCCGGCGAGCAGGATCAGCATGATCATCGAGGTGACGGTCAGCGTCTTGACCAGGGCTTCCCAGAAGGTGGTCAGGGTGAAGCGGCCATACAGCAGGGTCAACAGGACCGATCCGACCGCACCCATGGCCGCCGCCTCGGTCGGCGCGGCGATGCCGAACATGATCGAGCCCAGCACCGCCACGATCATCAGGAAGGGCGGCACCAGCGCCTTGACGCTGATGACCACCTTGCCGAGGAAGTCCAGGTCGTCGTGCAGCGAGGGCACGCGCGGGCCGGCCTTGGGGTCGAGAATGCACAACGTGAGAATGTAGACAATGTAGAGGCCGGCCATGATCAGGCCGGGGAAGATCATGCCGACCATCAGGTCGCCGATCGAGACGTCGGCGATGGGTCCCAGCACGACCACGACGACCGACGGCGGGATGATGGTGCCGAGCGAGCCGCCCGCGCAGATGGTGCCGCTGATCAGGCCGTGGCTGTAGCGGTAGCGCAGCATGGCAGGAATCGCGAGCAGGCCGACGACCGTCTCGGTCGCGCCGATGACCCCGGTCGAGGCGGCGAAGATAATGCACATGACGACCGTGCCGATGGCCAGGCCGCCGGGCAGGCGCCGGGTCCAGAGGTGAACCGCCTCGAACAGCTTCTCGGCGATCCCGGAACGCTCCAGCATCGCGCCCATGAAAACGAACAGCGGCACCGCGGCGAGCACGAAGTTGGTGGCGACGTCCTCGACCTTCTGGGTGAACTGGAAGAAGGCCGCCATCTCGAAGGTCATGTAGCCGAACACGAAGGCGACCGACATCAGGGAGAAGGCGACCGGAAAGCCGAGAAAGATCAGCAGGAAGAGAGCCGGAAACATGATCAGCGCAGTCATCGGCTCAGCCTCTCTCGACGTCTTCGAAGGGCCGGCCGATCACCACCGCCGCCGCCTTGATGATCTCCGACGCAACCTGAAGGGTCAGCAGGACGAAGCCCGAGGCGATGATGATGCGCAGCGGCCAGATCGGCGGGTTCCAGGCCGACTGCCCGGTGCGCTCGCCGCTGTCCATGGCGCGCAGGGCGTAGTCGAGCTGCGCGTCGCTCAGCAGCACGAGGAAGGGCATCAGGAACAGCAGGTAGCAGCTCAGATCGATGATTGCCTGGGCGCGCGGGCTCAGGCGCGCATAGATCAGATCGATCCGGATGTGGCCCCGGCGCTTCAGGGTTATGGCCGCGCCGAGCAGGAAGTGCGTGCCGGTCAGGCTGTAGCCCAGCTCGAACGCCCAGATGGTGGGATCGAGCAGCACGTAGCGGGCGAAGACGTCATAGACCGTCGCCAGGGCCAGCGGCACGACGACGAGGGCGGCCAGATAGCCGACACCGGAGGTGATGCGCTCCAGGGCGCCGACCAGGGCACGCATGGACCAGCGGAACTCCGTAAAAAAGGGAAACCTGCAGACAAAGCGACGGCGCCGGGCCGCCTGCGGCCCGGCGCCGGCGTTCCGTGCTCAGTCGGGCCGCTTGACGTTACGATAGCGGTTGGCACCTTTCCAGAGGCCGTCGAACTTCTTCTGCTCGGCCAGCACTCTGGAGAACCACTCGTTGCCTTCGGCCTGCTTCTCCGCCCAGGCGAGCCCGAGTTCACGCGCCTTGTACTGGACCTCGGGCGCCAGTTCGATGATCTCGTTGCCCTGCTCGCGGAAGAATTCCAGGGCCTTGGCGTCCTCCTGCCCGATGGTGAGCCAGGAGTCCATGGTGGTGATGAAGGCCGCCGTGCGGATCAAATCCTGGTCTTCCGCCGAGAGGCCGTCCCAGACCTCCGGGTTGATCACCAGTTCGAAGGGCGCGGTCGGCTGGTGGACGCCGGGAATGATTACGTACTTGGTGACCCGGTGGAAGCCCGGCGAGATGTTCTCCCACAGGGTGCCCCATTCGGTGGCATCGATGGTGCCGCGCTCGAGCGCGGTATAGACCTCGCCGCCCGGCGTGGTCACCGGGGCAGCGCCCATGTCGCGCGCCATCTCCAGCCAGGCGCCGGCCGTGCGCAGCTTGAGGCCCTGCAGGTCCTCGAGCGTCTCGACCGGCTTGCGCGAGTGCAGGAAAACCTCGGCGGTTCGGATGAACAGCGGCATGGCGACCAGGTTGAACGTCTCCTTGCGCCATTCGGCCCACATCT
>CAZDBC010000074.1:0-10255 GCA_964503295.1 uncultured Kiloniellaceae bacterium
TTAGAATATTTATTAGGAAGTCAAGCGTAAAGAAAGCTCCACGCAACTGTCATCCGGGGCGTACCGGGCGGCGGAAAAGGACTCGATTGTGGCCTGTGTACAACTCTCGCTCGTCCGGTTGTCGCGGCGGCGCCAAAATCCGGCGCGCCGGCCAAGGGGTTAAGATCAGCATGTCGGCGGCGCATGCGCGCGCGGGTTGCGGCCGCTAGCGCCGGTGCTCCAGCTCTATGCCGATGCCGCCGACGTCCGGGTAGCGGTCGAGCTTCTCGATGCGGATCCGCGAGGCGCGCACCCGGGCGTCGAAGAAGCAGGCCTCGGCGATGTCCTGGGCCAGGGTTTCCAGCAGCCGCACCTCGCTGTCCCGGCAGACCTGACGGATAAGGCCGACCACCTGGCCGTAGTCGACCACCTCGGCGATCGAGTCCGCGCGCGGCGGCGCCGCCTCGACCTCCAGCTCCACGGCAATGCGCAGACGCTGTCGCTGCTCGCGCTCGGCCGGCGTCACCCCGACCCGCACCGAGAGGTTCAGGTCGCGCACGACGATGCGTTGGCGTGTCGCCACCGGGCGCTTCAGGCTCTGGCTGCTGCCCTGCTCGGTGCTGGTCATGGCTCCTGTCTCCCGCTCGCCGCGCGCCGCCCGCGCCACCGCGCCGCCTTCACTCGCCGCCAGGCGCGGCGTCGCCCGGGGCCCAGCCGAGGTGCTGGCCCCCGTCCAGCGCGATCATCTGTCCGGTCACCGATGGAGTCGCCAGGAGAAAGGCGATCGCGGCGCAGATCTCCTCGGGCGTCGTGCCGCGTCCGAGCGGCTGCCTGGCGCACTGCGCGGCGAACTGCTCGGGGCTCTGGCGCTTGCTCGGCAGGGCCGGCCCCGGGCCGACGGCGTTGACCCGGATGCGCGGCGCCAGGGCCAGGGCCAGGGTTTGCGTCAGCGTCCAGAGCGCCGATTTCGATACCGTATAGCTGATGAAGTAGGGCGTTGGATTCCAGACCCTCTGGTCGAGCATGTTGACCACCGCGCCCCCGGCCTCCTCGGGAAGCTGGCGCGCGAACGCCTGGGTCAGGACGAAGGGCGCGCGCAGGTTGGGCTCCAGGTGCTGGTCCCAGCTCGCGCGGGTCGCGGTGTCGGCCAGGTCCAGCTCGAAGCTCGAGGCGTTGTTGACCAGGCAGCCGAGCGGGCCGAGCGCCGCCGCCGCGCGCGGCAGCAGATCGGCGGTCTGCTCTTCCTGCGCCAGATCGGCCTGCAGGGCCACGGCCCGCCGCCCGCGCCGCTCGATCTCCGCGACCACGGCCTGCGCCTCCTCGGCGGAGCTGCCGTAGTGCACGGCCACGTCCCAGCCCGTGGCCGCGAGGTCGAGCGCGATCGCCCGGCCAATGCGCCGGGCGGCGCCGGTGACCAATGCCGCGCGGGGGTAGTTCTCCGGGTGCGGCCGGCGCGGGCTGCCCGTCACTGCCGTCTCCGTTTTCGATCATGGCCGTCGAGGCTCCGCTCGCCTGGGCGTTGGTCTGCACTCTCGCACCGGGCGTGGCGCAGCGACCCGGCAAGGGGCGACGGGGAGCGGTCGGAAAACGTCATGTCGCGTGCCGGGAGCGGCCGCCGGCGGCTGCCGTCTCGTGCCGCCACCGCGTCACGCCGCCGCCGTGCCGTTCAGGAACTGGTACCAGATGAAGGCGCCGTAGACGGCCAACAGGGCCAGGCCCTCGATCCGGCTGATGCGGTGCCCCGAGACGATGACCGGCACGACCAGCAGTGTCGCGGCGATCATGATCCAGAGATCGTCGATGACGTCGCGTGCCACGGCGAAGGGCACCATGGCCGCGAGCAGGCCGACGATCAGAAGAACGTTGAAGATGTTCGAGCCGATCACGTTGCCCAGCGCGACCTGCGCGTGGCCGCGGGCGCCGGCCACCAGGGCGGTGGCCAGTTCCGGCAGCGAGGTCCCGACGGCGACCAGGGTCAGGCCGATCACCGTCTCGGAAATGCCGAAGGCGCGGGCAATCTCGACCGCGCCGTCGATCAGGAACTCCGAGCCCAGGATCAGCATGGCCACGCCGCCGGCCACCAGCGCCCCCAGCAGCCAGTAGCTGCGGTGCTTGACGCCCTGCATTTCCTCGACCTCGGCGACCAGTTCCGCGGAGGGCGAGCCGGCGATCTCCTTGTCGTTCCGCCGCTGCCGCTCGGCCTGGTAGGAGAAGCCGAGATAGACCGCCAGCACGGCCAGCATGATCAGGCCGTGCGTCAGCCCGAAACTGCCGAGAAGCGCGAAGCCGACGAACAACAGGGTCGCGCCGACCATGGTGCTCATGTCGCGCAGCAGACGGCGCGGCTGGGTGGCGACCGGGGACAGCACGGCCGTGGCGCCTAGAATGAGCAGGATGTTGGCGATGTTGGAGCCGACCACATTGCCGACGCCGACGTCGGTCACACCGGTAAAGCCCGCCGTCAGCGTCACCATCAGCTCCGGCATGGAGGTGGCCAGGGCGACGATTGTCAGACCGATCAGGAGCGGCGAGACGTCGAAGCGCAGGGCCAGCCCGACCGCTCCGCGCAGCAGCGTCTCTCCGCCAAAGAAAAGCAGCAGCAGTCCTCCAGCGGACAGAAGAAAGGCGGTGACGGTCATGAATCGCTAAGGGCCGGACTGGTTCTGGACGGAGGGCCGCTTTCCCGTTCCCGGGACTAGATGCCGCCCGCGGCCGCATTTTTCAATGCCCGGCTTGGCCCCGCCGCGTGCCGACCCTTGCTCAACCCTCGCGCGGTTCGAGACGCAGGGCTGCCGAATTCATGCAGTAGCGCAGGCCGGTGGGTGGCGGACCGTCCTCGAAGACGTGACCCAGATGAGCGTCGCAGCGCGAACAGAGCACCTCGGTGCGCACCATCCAGAGCTTGCGGTCGATCTCGGTCGCGACCGCCTCCGAGGCGATCGGCTGGAAGAACGACGGCCAGCCGGTCCCGGAATCGTACTTGGCCTCCGAATCGAACAGCGCCTGGCCGCAGCACACACAGTGATAGATCCCTGCAGTCTTGCAGTCGTGGTAGGCGTTGGCGAAGGGGCGCTCGGTGCCGGCCCGGCGGGTCACCCGGTACTGCTCGGGCGTCAGTTGCGCGCGCCATTCGGAATCGCTCTTGACGACCTTGTCGGGTGCTTCGGGCTGCTCGATGCGCTTGGCTTGACTGTCAGACATGATGGCAACTTCCCTCCTCGTGCCTGCACAATAGGTAGCCTCTTTGCGCGCGCTTGCAAGCGCCGCCGCCGGCGCCAGGGCACCGGCGTCGCCCCGGGAAAGCTCTCGCTATGGGCTTGCAAGCCGGCGCTCGCGCCAAGTATTAGGGTCCGATTGTCGCGCCGCACGGGGGGAAATGAATGGCAGTCAGCCGCAACGGTGAGCGGGGGCGAGCGTGAGCCCGGCACTGATTGCCCTGCTGCCGCTGCTCGGTGCGGTCGTTCCGGCGCTGATGATCCGCGCCGGCCGCAACGCCTGCACCGTCGCGACCCTGCTGGTCACCTTGGCCAGCCTGTCGGTGCTGCTGTCCCACGCGCCCGCGGTCTTCCGGGGCGAGGTCGTCACCGCGCACCACGACTGGCTGCCGGGGCTCGGCCTGAACGCGAACTTCATGATCGACGGGCTCGGCTTCCTGTTCGCCGCGCTCATCCTCGGCATCGGCCTGCTGATCATCGTCTACGCGCGCGGCTACCTCAGCCGCCAGGACCCGTTCGGCCGCTTCATGGTGTTCCTGCTCTTGTTCCAGGGCGCCATGGTCGGCATCGTCATTTCCGACAACATCCTGCTGCTGCTGGTCTTCTGGGAGCTGACCAGCCTCAGTTCCTTCCTGCTGATCGGCTACTGGAGTCACCTGCCCGAGGGCCGCCAGGGCGCGCGCATGGCGCTGATCGTCACCGGCGCCGGCGGTCTGGCGATGATCGCCGGCATGCTGATTCTCGGCGAGATCGCCGGCTCCTACGACCTCAGCGTGATCCTGACCCGGGGCGAGGCGATCCGGCAGTCGCCGCTCTACCTGCCCGCGCTGCTGCTCATCCTCGCGGGCTGCTTCACCAAGTCGGCGCAGTTTCCCTTCCACTTCTGGCTGCCGCACGCGATGGCGGCGCCGACGCCGGTCAGCGCCTATCTGCACAGCGCGACCATGGTCAAGGCCGGGCTGTTCCTCATGGCGCGCATGTGGCCCGCCTTGGCCGGGACCGAGACCTGGTTCTACCTGGTCGCCACGACGGGGCTGGCGACCATGGTGATTGCCGCCTGGATCGCCCTGTTCAAGAACGACCTCAAGGCGCTGCTCGCTTTCTCGACGGTCAGCCACCTCGGCCTGATTACCATGCTGCTCGGCTTCGGCACGCCGATCGCCGCGGTCGCCGCCGTGTTCCACATCATCAACCACGCGAGCTTCAAGGCGGCGCTGTTCATGACCGCCGGAATCGTCGACCACGAGGCCGGCAGCCGCGACATCCGGCGTCTCGGCGGGCTCATGACACTGATGCCGATCACCGCCACCATCGGCGCCGTCACCGCGCTCTCTATGGCCGGCGTGCCGCCGCTCAATGGTTTCATCTCCAAGGAGATGATGCTCGAGGAGGCGCTTCACACCTCCTGGCTCGGCAGCGGGTGGTTGGTGCCGCTGCTGGTCGCCGCCGGCACCGTCTTCTCAGTCGCCTACGCCTTTCGCTACATCGCGCACGTCTTCCTCGGCCCGGTGCGCAACGACTATCCGCACCACCCGCACGATCCGCCCTTCCTGATGTGGGGGCCGCCCGCGCTGCTGACGGTTCTGGTCATCGCGATCGGCCTGCTGCCCGCGCTGCTCGCGGGTCCGCTGGTCGAGGTCGCGGCCGGGGCGACCACCGGCGGCAATCTGCCGGCCTACAAGCTGGCCCTGTGGCACGGGCTGAACCCGGCGCTGGGGGTCAGCGTCCTGGCCCTGGTCGGCGGCGGCCTTCTGCTCTGGGGTCACGGCCGCTTCAACCGGCTGCGCGAGGCGGTGCCGCGGCCGGAGGCCAAGCGCATCTTCGAGGGCGCCGTCGATGCCCTGGCGGCGGCCTGCCGGCGTGCGACGGAGGCGTTGCAGAACGGCTCGCTGCAGCGCTATCTCGCGATGCTGGTCGGTGCCACCATAGTGGTCGGCTGCGCCGGCTATCTGCAGGCGTCGATCGCGCCCGGTACGCGCCCTCTCCTGCCGATGCCCCTGGCCGCGGTGACCGCCTGGCTGCTGCTCGTCGTGGCCACGGCCATGGCGGTGCTGCTGCATCGCAACCGCCTGCTGTCGCTGGTGCTGATCGGGGTGATCGGCCTGATCGTCTCGCTCGGCTTTCTCTATCTCTCGGCGCCCGATCTCGCCTTGACCCAGATCTCGGTCGAGGTGGTCACGCTGGTCCTGCTCCTGCTCGCCCTCAACCTGCTGCCGAAGTCGACGCCGCGCGAGAGCAGCGGCCCGCGCAGGCTGCGCGACGGGGTGCTGGCCGGCGCCGGAGGGCTGGCTGTGGCGATCGCCACCTTCCAGGTCATCTCGCGCGACTTCACGACCATCTCGGACTACTTCCTCGCCCAGTCCTATCCCGGCGGCGGCGGCACCAACGTCGTCAACGTGATCCTGGTCGACTTCCGCGGCTTCGACACATTCGGCGAGATCATCGTGCTCGGCATCGCTGCGCTCGGCATCTTCGCCCTGCTCGACAGCGCCTTCACCGGGGCCTCGGGGCGCAGGCTGGCCAACTGGCACATCGATCAGCAGCGCGCGGCTGACCGCCATCCCATGATGCCGGTGGTCGCGACCCGCGTCATGCTGCCGCTCGCGCTGCTGGTCGGCATCTACATCTTCCTGCGCGGCCACAACGAGCCGGGCGGTGGTTTCATCGCCGGCCTGGTGGTCGCGATCGCGCTCATCATGCAGTACATGGCCAGCGGATTCGACTGGGCGCAGCAGCGCGTCAGGGTCGACTATCACCTGCTGATCGGGCTCGGCGTCCTGACCGCGGCGCTGACCGGCGTCGGCGCCTGGTTCACCGGTACGCCGTTCCTGACCAGCGATTTCGGCTATGTCCATCTGCCTGTGGTCGGCGAGTTCGAGTTGGCCACCGCGATGCTGTTCGACCTGGGTGTGTTCCTGACCGTGGTCGGCTCGGTCATGCTGGCGCTCGCCAACCTCTCTCGGGTCGGCCGGGTCGCCGAGCATCTTCAGACGCTGGAGGCGCCGATGGACGTCGATCCATCGCACCCGGCGGCGTCGAAGCCGTCCCAACCGTTGGGCGCGGTTGTCTCGCGCGGGGAGGCCTGAGCGTGGAATTGCTGGTCGCCAGCGCCGTCGGCATCATGACCGCGGGCGGGATCTATCTCCTGCTGCGCGCCCGCACCTTTCCGGTCGTGCTCGGCCTTGCCCTGCTGTCTTACGCGATCAACGCCTTTCTCTTCGCGATGGGCCGGCTGCATATCGACAAGGCGCCGATCCTGACCCAGAAGCTGCCCGACTACACCGATCCGCTGCCCCAGGCGCTGGTTCTGACCGCCATCGTCATCGCCTTCGGCATGACCGCGCTGGTGGTCGTGCTGGTGCTGCGCAGCTACCTCGAGGTCGGCAACGATCACGTCGACGGCGACACGACGGAGCGGCACGAGCCATGAACCACTGGATCGTCGTGCCGATCGTCCTGCCGGCGATCATGGCCGCGCTCATCGTGCTGGTCATGCGCCGCGACCTGGTGCTGCTGCGGACGGTCTCGATCGGCAGCACTGGTGTTCTGGTGCTGGTCGGGCTGGCGCTGGTCGCGGCCGCAGACGCCGGGCCGCCCGAGGTCTACCAGTTGGGCGACTGGCCCGCGCCCTTCGGCATCGTGATGGTGCTGGACCGCCTGTCGGCGTTGCTCGTTCTGCTCACCGCCATCGTCGCCCTGCTGGTGCAGATCTACGCCGCCTACGGCTGGGACCGGCGCGGCCGCCACTTCCACGCCCTGTTCCAGTTCCAGCTCATGGGCCTGAACGGCGCCTTCCTGACCGGGGACCTGTTCAACCTCTTCGTCTTCTTCGAGGTGCTGCTCATCGCCTCCTACGGCCTCATGCTGCATGGGGTCGGGGCGGAGCGACTGCGCGCCGGCACCCAGTACGTCATCATCAACCTGACCGGCTCGACCATCTTCCTGGTCGCCGTCGGGCTGATCTACGGCGTGACCGGCACCCTCAATATGGCCGATCTCGCCACCAAGGTGCCGCAGGTCGCGCCGGAGGACGCGGCCCTGCTGCACGCCGGCGGGCTGCTCCTGTTCCTGGTCTTCGGGGTCAAGGCGGCGCTGGTGCCGCTGCACTTCTGGCTGCCCGGCACCTATGCCGCGGCCTGTGCGCCGGTCGCGGCCCTCTTCGCGATCATGACCAAGGTCGGCGGCTATTCGATCCTGCGCATGTCGACGCTGGTGTTCGGCGCCGACGCCGGCGCGGCGGCCTGGCTGGCGGTGCCCTGGCTGCTGCCGGCCGCGCTGGTCACGCTGACGCTCGGCATGGTCGGCGTGCTCGCGGCGCGCACGCTGCGCCGCCAGGTCTGCTTCGCGGTCATCGGCTCGATGGGCACACTGCTGGTCGCCTTCGCCATCGCGACGCCCGAAGCGACAGCCGCCGGCCTCTACTATCTGCTGCACTCGACCGTGATCACCGCCGGCCTCTTCCTCCTGGTCGAGCAGATCGCGGAGCGGCGCGGCACAGAGGGCGACGCCATCTCGCTGGCGCCGCGCTTTCCGCAGTGGGGCGGCCTCGCCGCGCTCTTCATGCTCGCGACCATGGCCATGGCCGGCCTGCCGCCGCTCAGCGGCTTCGTCGGCAAGCTGCTGATCCTGAAAGGCGCAGCGAACGATTCCGCCGCCATCTGGATCTGGGCGGTCATTCTGGTCACCTCGCTGGTCGCCGTGATCGGTTTCGCCCGCGCCGGCAGCCTGCTGTTCTGGAAGAGCGTGACCGTCGAGGCCGGCGGCAGCGGCCGCGCCGCCACCGCGCCGTCCGCGAGCGTGCCGCTCGGCATCGCCAGCCTCCTCGTCGTTGCCACCCTGGCGCTGACGGTCTTCGCCGCGCCGGTCATGGACTATCTCGACGCCACCGCCGGCCAACTCTTCGATCCGCGCGGCTACATCGGCGCCGTGCTCGGCCCCGATGCCGTGGCCCACGCCGAGCGAGGATCGGGATCATGATCGCCCGCCTGCTGCCCCATCCCCTCCTGACCCTGGTGCTGACCGTGGTCTGGGTCCTGCTGCAGAACAGCCTGACGCCGGGGGCGGTCGTTCTGGGCGCATTCCTGGGGCTTCTGATTCCGCTGTTCACGCGCAAGTTCTGGCCCGACGCGCCGCGCATGCGAAACCTGCCGATGATCATCGAGTACGCGCTGGTCGTGCTGTGGGACATCGTCGTCGCCAACGTCCAGGTCGCCTACCTGATCCTGTTCCGCCGTGCCGCCAGCCTGGAGTCGCGCTTCATGGCGGTGCCGCTCGACATCCGCACGCCCGAGGCGATCACCATTCTCGCCGGCACCATCACCATGACACCAGGCACGGTGACCGCCGACCTCTCGTCGGACGGCCGCTGCCTCTTGGTCCATGGGCTCGACGTCGGCGACGTCGAGGAGACCGTGGGCACCATCAAGCGCCGCTACGAACGCCGGCTGAAGGAGATCTTCGAATGATCGGCTACGCCCTCACCTTCGCCTTCGGCAGCTTCGCGATCGCCCTGCTGCTCTGCCTCTGGCGCCTGATGAAAGGCCCGACCATCGCCGACCGCGTGCTGGCTCTCGACACCGCGGTGATCAACGCCATCGCCCTGATCATGCTCTACGGCATCGCCTCTAACGCTGCGCTCTACTTCGAGGCCGCGTTGCTGTTCGCCATGGTCGGCTTCATCTCCACCGTCGCCTACTGCAGATTCGTCCTGCGCGGCGACATCATCGAATAGGAGGCGGGAATGGGCTTCCCGGCAGAGCTCCTGATTTCAGCCCTGATCGTCATCGGCGCGATCTTCGGCCTGGTCGGCTCGATCGGCCTGGCCAAGCTGCCCGATCTCATGACCCGTCTGCACGGGCCGACCAAGGTGACGACCCTCGGCGTCGGCAGCATCCTGATCGCCTCGATGCTCTACTTCGCGCTGGCGCTCGACGACCTCTCCTACCACGAGCTGGCGATCACCATCTTCCTCTTCCTGACCGCGCCGATCACGGCGCACTTCCTGGGCAAGGCCTTTTTGCACCGGCATCGCCACGAGATTGAGCTGCCCGAAGCGCCGTCCGGGGCCGGCTGGGCGACGCTGGCGCCGCCGCCCGAGCCGCGCGCCGTGCCAGAGTCGCAGCGCGCCTCCGACTGAGCCGCCGCCGGGCGGCCGGGGCAGGGGCGGGGCCGGGGCCCGGTATGGGGTCCGAACCGGACCCGCCTTCGCTGCGTTCTTCATGAAAGATCACACTGCGCCGCCGCGCCGCGTCCGCGGGCTTCCGGCACACGCCCCGGCCGCGCGGAGAAGGAGCCTTTCCCATCAAGGACATGCACGACATCGAGCGGCGCATCTTCAGGTGGTCGCGCTTTCTGACCGTGGTCGCGGTCGTCGGCTCTTTGGCCGGCTCGCTGCTCATGTTCTGCCTCGGCTTAGTCAACATCTTCGACGCCTTTCACCTCTGGCTGCCAGGTGCCACCGACGAGGCGGAGCGGGAGCCGCGCGAGGCGACCTCGGTGATCAGCGTAATCGAGGGCCTCGACCGCTTCCTGATTGGCATCGTCCTGCTCTACTTCGCCTATGGCGTCTATTCGCTGTTCGTCCGACCGGGCGAACCGGAGCGCGAGCTGTCGCTGCCCGACTGGCTGCGGGTCAAGCAGATCGGCCAGCTCAAGCAGGTGGTAGCCGAGGTCATCCTGGTCATTCTCTTCGTGCTGTTCTTGCGTGTCGCCCTGCGCGCCTTCCAGGATCCGGTGGTAACCCTCGACTGGCTCGAGATCGGGACCTTCCTGGCCCTTCCGCTCTCGACCCTGCTGCTCGCGCTGGCCTTGCGCCTGGTCGAGCTGCACCCCAAGCCGCCGCGCTACCGGCGCCGCAAGCGCGCCCGGGGCGACGACAGGGAGGAGCTGGTGGAGGATAAGGAGGACTGAGCCCGCCGCGGCTGCGCGTCAGGGCCCGCGGCGCTGGCGCCCGCGCGGCCGGCCCGCCTTGCCGCCCTTGCTCTTGCCCTTTGCCCCGGCGCCGCGGCCGCTTCTGGCCGCCGCGTCGGCGCGCGCGATGCGCGCGGCGAAGCCACTCGCGC
>CAZDBC010000075.1:0-10237 GCA_964503295.1 uncultured Kiloniellaceae bacterium
CGCCGGTCTGCACCGCGACCTCGGCGTCCTCGTAGGGGATCGACACCGGCACCACGCCGAACTGCGAAAGGAAGCGCCCGGCCGTCGGGAAGGTGTAGAGGCGCAGGCCGTCGAGGTCGTCGAGGCTGCGGATCGGCTTCTTGGTGTTGAAGTGGCAGGGGTCCTGCCCCGCCGCCGAGAGCCAGACCACGCCGCCGGCTTCCTGATAGGCCTCGCGCCAGATGTCGGCGAAGCCGTACTGGCGGAACAGCACCGGCACGTCGAGGATGTGCCGCGTGCCGAACGGGAAGTAGCCGCCGAACACCGAGATGTCGACCGGCGCGGCCATGGAGTCGTCGTCGGAATGCACCGCGTCGATGGTGCCGCGCTGCAGCGCGCGGAACAGCTCGCCGGTCGGCACCAGCTGGTCGGCGTAGTAGAGCTCGATCTCCATCTCGCCGTTGGCCGCGCTGTTGAAGGCGTCGATGATCGGCTTGGTGACGTGCTGCGCCAGCGCGCTGCCGGCGTAGGTCTGGAAGCGCCAGCGGATCGGCTGCTGGGCGTGGATGGCCGGTGCCGCCAGCGTGCTCGCGCCGGCCGCCGCGCCGGCGATGCCGGCGGTCCTGATGAAATCGCGCCGGCTGGTTTTGGCCGGGCTCTTGATGGTTTTTTTCGACATTTATCCGTCTCCTCTTTTCTGCCTTGGTGATAAAAAACGACTCCCTGTCGGCCGCGGCGGCGGCAGCCGTCGCCGCGGTTCCCCTTCTCCCTTTCGCGCGCGGGTCACAGGCCGTAGACCTTGTGCGGCAGCCACAAGGCCAGGTCCGGAAAGGCCATGACCAGGCCGAGAGCGACGATCATGACCAGCACGAAGGGAATGATCGAGCGGTAGATGTCGCCCAGCGAAATCTCCGGCGGCGCCATGGCGCGCATCAGGAAGAGATTGTAGCCGAAGGGCGGCGTCATGTAGGCGATCTGGCAGGTGATGGTGTAGAGCACGCCGTACCAGATGAGGTCGAAGCCGAGCGCCCCGACCAGCGGCACGTAGAGCGGCGCGACGATCACCAGCATCGCGGTGTCGTCGAGGAACATGCCCATGATCAGGTAGGAGAGCTGCATCATGATCAGCACCTCCCAGGGCGAAAGGCCCATGCGGTCGAGGAAGAAGCCCTCGATCGCCTTGACCGCGCCGAGCCCGTCGAACACCGACCCGAAGGCGAGCGCGGCCAGAATGATCCACATGAACATGCAGGTGACCGCCAGCGTCTTGCGCAGGGTCGCCTCGATCACCTCGGCGTTGAGCCGGCGCTTGACCAGCGCGGCCAGCGTCGCCGCGACCGCGCCGACCGCCGAGCTCTCGACCAGGGAGGTGACGCCCATCAGGAAGAGGCCGGTCATGGAAAAGAAGATGAGCAGAGGCAGGATGCCGGCGCGCAGCAGGGCGAACTTCTGCGCCCAGGTGACCTCCGCGCGCTCGGCCCTGGGCAGCGGCGGGCCCAGGTTCTTCTGGATCGCGCAGCGCGTGGCGATATAGACGATGAACAGGCTGGCCATCATCAGGCCGGGAATGGCGCCGGCGAGCCACAGCTGGCCGATCGGCTGGCGCGCGATCATGCCGTAGAGCACCAGCACCACGCTGGGCGGCACCAGGATGCCGAGCGAGCTGCCGGCCTGGATGACGCCGGTCACCATCAGCTTGTCGTAGCCGCGGCGCAGCAGCTCGGGCAGCGCGATGGTCGCGCCGATCGCCATGCCCGCCACCGAGAGGCCGTTCATCGCCGAGATGATCACCATGACCCCGATGGTGCCGATCGCCAGGCCGCCGTGGATCGGCCCCATCCAGACGTGAAACATGCGGTAGAGGTCGTCGGCGATGCCCGATTCCGACAGGATGTAGCCCATGTAGATGAACATCGGCAGGGTCAGAAGCGGGTACCACTTCATCAGCTTCATGGCCGCGCTGAACGCCAGCTCCGAGCCGCCGTCGCCCCACAGCAGCAGGGCGGCGATGGCGGCGACGAAACCGATCGCGCCGAACACCCGCTGCCCGGTCAGCAGCAGCACCATCATGGTCGCGAACATGAGCAGCGCGATCATCTCGTAGCTCATACCAGCGGCCTCCCCAGGGCGATCGCCACGTCCTTGCAGAACTGGGAGATCGCCTGCAGCAGCATGAGCACGACGCCGAAGGTCATGATCACCTTGATCGGCCACATGTAGGGCCGCCAGATCGAATAGCTGCGCTCGCCGAACTCGATCGCGTACTGGGTGCTGGAGATCGCGCCGTAGAGCAGCACCGCCAGGTAGGCGATCATGAACAGGATGGTGAAGGCGTCCCACATGATCTGCGCGCGGTCGGACCAGCGGCTGTAGATCAGGTCCATGCGCACGTGGCTGTCGATCTGCAGGGAATAGGCGCCGCCCAGCAGGAAGTAGGCGACCATCATGAACTGGGAGAACTCGAAGGTCCAAAGCGCGGGGTCGAAGAAGGTCTTGGCGATCGAGGAGTAGAACAGCACCCCGATCATGGCGAAGATCATGTACATGACCGCCCGGCCGATCACGTAGTTGACGCGGTCGACCACGCGCACGTAGGTCCGGATCACCCCGCGCATCGCCGGCCCCTCACCCGCGCCGCCCGTGCGGGCGCGGCCGGCCGCTGCCCCCCGCCCGGCCCATTCAGGTGCGCACCAGCATGCCGTTGTCGACGAACAGCGTCTCGCCGTTGACGAAGCTGGCCTCGTCGCTGGCCAGGAACAGGGCCGCGCGCGCGACCTCCTCGGGCTCGCAGATGCGCCCCTGCAGATTGCGCAGGTCGGCCTCGGTCACCTCGACGCCGTAGCCGCGCAGCTCGTCGAGCTCGCGGGTGCCGTGCGCGGTGCGGATGAAGCCCGGGCAGACCGCGTTGCAGCGGATGCCCTGGTCGCGGTACTCGGTCGCGATCGCGCGGGTGAACATGTGGCAGGCACCCTTGCTGGTGCAGTAGAGGACTTCCATCGGCGTGCCCGCGACGGCCGAGATCGACGAGGTGTTGACGATCGCCCCCCGGGCCGCGCGCAGCATGGAGGGTAGCACAGCCTTCGTCATGAGATACATGGACTTGACGTTGACGGCCATCATCCAGTCCCACTCGGCCTCGCTGGTCTCCAGGAAGGGCTTCACGATCACCGTGCCGGCGTGGTTGTAGAGCACGTCGATGCGCCCGGCGAAGCGCGCCTCGACCTCCTCCATGGCCGCGCGCACCTGCTCGGCGACCGACACGTCGCAGCGGACGAAGAAGGCACGGCCGCCCGCGCGCTCGACCGCGGCCGCGCGCGCCGCGCCGGCCTCCTCCTGGATGTCGAGGATGGCGACCGCCGCCCCCTCTTCGGCGAAGATCTCCGCGGCCGCGCCGCCGACCCCGGCGGCACCCCCGGAGACGATCGCGTTCCTGCCTTCCAGACGTGGTCCGGCCATGTCGTCCCCCCATTTTCCTTCGATGCCGCCGCGTGCGCCGGGCCGCACCCCGGTGACCGCCGAGAGTCTGCCGTGCCCGGCGACCGGCCCCCGCATCCCCCGGACGCCGATCGGCCGGACGCTCAGTTAACAGGCCCGCGCCGCTGCGGGCAACGTCGCCGCGCAGCCCGGCCCCGTAAGGCCACCGCCGGCCGCCCGCCGGTCGCGCAGCGCGATGGCGAAACGGGCCGGCCGGGACCCTTGCTGTTTCGCGAATGCCGCGCACGCAGTTTGGCGCTTGTGACGCGCCGAAGGCCGACCGAGGATCGGCCAAGCTTGGCAACTCCCTCTCGTGACCTCACATGACCGACGACCAATCCGCGCCCGCCCGCCCCACGGTCGCCGATCACCTTTGGCAGGTGCTCGCCCATCTCGGCTGCCGCGAGGTGTTCGGACTGCCGGGAATCACGACCCTGCCGCCGATGGAGGCGCTAAGGCGCGCCGGCCGACTTCGTTACGTCGTGACCCGGCACGAGCAGTGCGCCGGGCACATGGCCGATGCCGTCTCCCGCATGGGGCGTGTGCCCGGCGTCGTCCTCGTCGATCTGGGTCCCGGCCTCGCCAACACCCTGACGGCGGTGCTCGCGGCGATGCGCGATTCCTCGCCACTGCTCGTGATCGCCGGCAACGAGGAGCGCGCGCTGCTCGGGCGCGAGGTCTGGCACGAGATGCCGGAGATCGAGACCTTCCGCGCCGTCACCCGCTTTTGCGAGCGGGTGACCGACTCGGCGGCCTTTCCCCGCCTGCTCGAATCGGCGCTGCGCGCGGCGACCGGCGGCCGCCGGGGGCCCGCTCTCTTGAGCGTGCCGAAAGACCTTTGGGACCAACCGGTGCCGGCTCGGCCCTATCCGCGTGTCTCGGCCTCATTGCCGCAGCCCGATCCGGCCGATATCGCCGAGGCGGCCGAGCTGCTCTCCCGCGCGCAGCGGCCGCTCGTCGTCGCGGGCGGCGGCGCCCGGCATCGACACGCTCTCGATGGGGTGCGCAACCTCTGCGAAGCTTGGCAGCTTCCCCTGGTCACCTCGCCGAACGGCCGCGGCGCCCTGCCCGAGGACCATCCGCTCTGCCTCGGCCATGCCGGCCGCTTCGGCCAGGTCCAGGCAAGCGAAACCCTGCGCGAGGCCGATCTTCTGCTGGTCCTGGGTTGCCGCCTGGACGATCTGACGACCAACAACTGGCAGCTTCTCTCCGCCACCCAGAAGATCGTCCAGGTCGATGTGCAGGCCGACATGATCGGCCGCAACCAGCCGGTCGATCTGGCCGTCGTCGGCGACGCGAGCGGCTTCGCCGCGCAGCTGGCGACCGCGCGCGGCACTGAACGCACGTCGTTCTGGGACCTGCGACCGCGCGCCGCAGAACGTCTCGCGCGGCGCGCGGCCTTTTACGACATCGCCGATCCCGTTGTCGTGAAACCGCAGGCGGTCATGCGCGCGCTCGAGACACAGGCCTCGTCCCGCCATACCGTCGTCATGGGCGGCGGGCGGTTCCAGCAATTCGCAGGTGAATGGCTGGTTCGTCACCCCGACGACTTCTTCTACGCCGCCAATTCGGGCACGGTCGGGTTTGCGCTATCCGCCGCCATCGGCGCGGCCGTCGCCTGCCCCGACCGTCAGGTCATCTGCGTTCTGGGCGACGGCGACTTCATGATGCACTGCCAGGAGCTGGAGACGGCAGTGCGCGAGCGCGCCGCCGTCAAGGTCGTCATCTTGAACGACTTCGCCTACGGCGCCATGCGCGCGCGCCAGCCGGCCGTGTTTGGCACCGCGTACGGCAACCCCGACTTCGCCGAGCTGGCCCGCGTTTTTGGTGCCGCGGGCCGCGTCCTCGCCAATGGCAACGAGGTCGGCGGCGCGGTCGCCTGGCTGCTCGAGCAGAAGGGTGCGGCGCTTCTCGACGTGCGCATCGACTTGGCCGAGAACCGCTCGTTGCTGTTCGGTCACGACATCGGCGACAAGAAAGCCTGACCCGCCGTTCTGCCGGCCGGCCGGATCGCCGGCATGCGCTGCTGGAGGAAGCCCGCGAACTCCTGTGCCGCCACCGGCAGAAGCTTCTCGGACAGGACGCAGACGTCGATGGTTCCTGTCTTGAGCGCCGGCGCCTCGATATCGCGACTCACGACCAGGCCCTCGTGAAGTTCGCGCTCGATGGCAAACTGGTGCAGGAAGGCGACCCCGTCGCCATTGCGCGCGAACGCGCGCAGCGCCTCGATCGAATTCGTTTCCAGCGCCGGCGAGAGCGGAAGCCGTTCGTCGCGGCAGGCCTGATCGAGCAGGTTGCGGATGCCGAAGCTGCGCACCGGCACGGCGGTCGGCACGGACAGTACGTCGGCCAGCCTCAGACGCCGTCGGCTTGCGAGCGGAAAATCCGGCGCCATTACGGCCGCAACGGGGTCGGGGATGCGCTGTCGGTAGGCGATGCCGTCGCGCGCGGGCGCGTTGAATGCCAGCCCGATGTCCGACGCGCCCGCGCCGAGGCGGCCGACCACCTCATCGGCACTGGTGATGACGACGTCGAACGATACGCCGGGATGGCTCTTGCGAAAGTCGGATATGGCGAGCGACAGGAAGGAGGCGACCAGCCCCTCGATCGTCGCGAGCCTGACATGACCGCTCTTGAGGCCTCGCAGTCTGCCGATTTCCGAATGCACGCGGCGCAGGCCGAGAAAGGTGTCGCGGACGTAGTCGTGATAGATCCTGCCGGCCGCCGTCAGGGTCATGCCGTGCGGCTGGCGCTCGAACAGCGGTTCCCCGACCTCCGATTCCAACTTGGCGATCTGGCGGCTGATCGCCGATGACGCAACGTTCAGCCGTTCGCTTGCCAGCCGGATCGAGCCGAAGCGCGCAACCTCGTGAAAATAGCGCAGGGCCGTGACGTGTTGGGCGTCACGCGGACGCGGCAGGAGCCGGCTGCTCGTCGCATCGCCGTGGCCAGCTTGGTTTGCGATCTCGTCGTTCATGCGGTTGGTCCTGCTGGGTGAGCATTGCCGGAATGGCAACGCTATGTTCAATATTATTCGCTTGTTGGCAAGGGGCCTCTCTGTGAGTGTTTCTCGGCCCGGCACGGAGCAACGTTCAATGACGGCTGACAAGGATTTCCTGGTCTTCGACGGAGTCTCGAAGGTGTTCGAGTCGCCTGACGGTCACCAGGTCGTCGCCCTGGACGACTTTTCGCTGACCGTCGGGGACGGCGAGTTCGTGACGATCGTCGGACCGTCAGGCTGCGGAAAATCGACCCTTCTCAATCTGCTCGTCGGGCTCGACATGCCCAGCAAGGGGGAGATCCGCTTGGCCGGACGGCCGTCCTGGAAGGATCGCTTGAACATCGGCTACGTCACGCAGGAGGACAACCTCTATCCCTGGCGGACTCTCGCGCAGAACGTCGAGTTTCCGCTTGAGATCCGCGGGGTTGCCCGTGACGAACGCCGCAAACGCAGCCATCAACTTCTGGACCGTGTCGGGCTGACCGGCTTCGAGGACAGATACACCCATCAACTGTCGGGCGGGATGCGCCAGCGCGGCAATATCGTGCGTGCGCTTACGTTCGGTCCGCGCCTTCTCGTCATGGACGAGCCATTCGGGCCACTGGACGCCCAGACACGGGTGATCCTCCAGGAACAGCTCCTGGAGCTCTGGTCGCAGGACCGTAAGACGGTCATCTTCATCACCCACGATCTTCAGGAGGCGATTGCCCTCGGCGATCGGGTGGTCGTGATGACCGCGCGCCCGGGCCGCATCAAGGCGGTGCATGAGGTCTCCGTGCCGCGCCCGCGCGACCTCCATCATCTGCACGAGCATGCGGAGTTCCGCTCGATCCTGTCGGAGCTTTGGGATGCACTGGCCGAGGAGGTCGCGTTGGCGCGCGCGCAGGAGGTCGCCTGACGATGGACGAGATCGTCAGGGCCACTGCGGCCATGTCGGCAAGGGATGCGCCGGGGAAGGTCGGGAAAAAGGCGAAGGTCGCACGCAAGGCGCCGGTGACCCTGCTGCGCGCGGCCCTTCTGCTGCTCCTGCTCGGATCCTGGGAAGGCCTGTCCGGCTGGCTGTTCGACCCCTTCTGGGTCTCGAAACCCAGTCTGATTCTCGCCTATCTCTACCAGTGGATCCTGTATGGCGACTTCTTCCGTCATCTGAATGCCACGCTGTTCGCCATTCTCGTGGGTTACGGCGTCGGCGCGATCCTGGGGCTTGGGCTCGGCCTGCCACTGGGCCGTACCGAGACCACGGCCAAGGTGCTGGATCCCTTCCTGCTGGCGCTGAACGGCATCCCCCGCGTCGCGCTGGCCCCGCTCTTCGTGATCTGGTTCGGCATCGGCATTCTTCCCAAGGTCGTCCTTGTCTTCACGCTGGTCTTCTTCGTTGTCTTCTACAACGCCTATGCCGGCGTGCGCTCCGTCGAACGGCGCTATCTGGACCTGGCCTGGGCCATGGGGGCCAACCGCAGGGACATCTTTCGCAAGGTGATCCTTCCCGCGGCCGCGCCTTACATTCTGCTCGGCCTCAAGCTCTCGATTCCCTACGCCGTGATCGGCGCGATCATCGGCGAGTTCATCGCGTCCAGCAAAGGCCTGGGCTATAAGATCCAGGTCGAAACCAGCCTCTACAACACGACCGGTACGATGGCCGGCATCATCGTCCTGATGGTGCTGGTCGTGATCTTGAACGCGCTCCTTTCGTGGATCGAACGTCGCGCGCTGGCATGGCGGCCGCCGGCACGCACCAACCCCGGCGGTCAGGGTCTCTAGGCACTGACCCCTTGCCCGGTCCAGCACCGAGAACCGCTGAAGAAGAGACAATCGACAGACAACAACAGGAGGCCCGACATGTCCGTAAGGTTCCCCCTCTCCCGACGCCGCTTCCTCTCAGTGAGTGCGGCGACCGCGGCCGCGTCTGGAACGCTCGGAGTTCTTCCCTTTCGCCCGGCCTTTGCCGCGCCGGAAGTCTCGAACATCCGAATCACGCAGGCCGTAACCTCGCTCGCCTTCATTCAGAACTACCTGGCGAGCGAGCTGGGCTACTTCGCCGATGAGGGCCTTGAGGTGGAGATCGTCGTCACACGCGGCGGCGGGCCCGACGTACAGGCCGTCCTGGCCGGCGACGCCGCCTTCACGGTCAACGACGGCGCCCAGGTGATTCCCGCCGTCAGCAAGGGCCAGAAGCTGACCTGCCTTATGGCGACCCTCGACCGGAACATCATCAACGTCTCGATGCTCGCGGAAACAGCCGACCGTCTCGGCGTGTCGCAGAACAGCCCGATCGAGGCCAAGCTGGCCGCCTTGAAGGACCTCAAGATCGGGATCACGCGGCCGGGATCGCTGACCTGGCAGCTTGCGCGCTTCAACCTGAACAAGGCCGGGCTGAATCCGGAAACCGATGCCACCATCGTCGGCCTGGGCGGCGGGCCGGCCGTGGCGGCGGGGCTGGAGCAGGGCGACGTCGACGTTATCTATATCTCGGTACCGCTCGGCGAGCGCGTCGTTCATGCAGGCAAGGCGATCACGCTCATCGACAACGCCAAAGGCGAGGATCCCAATCTGCCCTTCTTCATGATGGAAGGGCTGTGGACCACTCCCAATTTCGTCGAGCGCAACCCGAATACCTGCCGGGCGGCGGTGGGAGCCCTCTCGAAAGCCTCTCGCTTTGTCCTGGAGAATGATGCCAAGACGGTCGCCGCAGCACTGACCCCGACCTTCGGCGCGCTCGGCGCGGAGGTTCTCGAGATCGGCGTCGACAAGGTCAAGGCCGCGGTCTCCGCCGATGGCCGTTTCACCCAGGAGATCCTCGACCACACGCAGGGCGTGCTGCTGCTCAACGAGGCTATCGACACACCCTTCGCGATCGGCGAACTGTTCGACGACCGTTTCTTCGGTGCCTGATGCGAGTTCGGCGGATTGGTCTGATCGGGTTCGGTGCGATAGCGCGAACGGCCGTCGAGGCGGTCCGCCGGGAGAGACGCGACGTCGAGATCGCGGGGGTGCTGCTGCGCCCGAACAGCGCTTCCGTCAAGCGGCTCCCGGAGGGCTGCGTCGCGGTCCAGCGACCTGAGGACCTGGCCGAACTCGCCCCGGACGGCATCTTCGAGTGCGCCGGCCACGAGGCGGTCCGCGACCACGCCGCGGCCATTCTCGCATTGGGTCGCAGCTTCGCCACGGTCTCGGCCGGCGCGCTGGCCGACCCGGCTCTTCTCGGCCGACTGCAGCAGGTGACGCAGTCGTTCGGGGGCACCTTGTCGCTTCTGCCCGGTGCGATGGCAGGACTCGAGGCGCTTGCGGCCGCACGGCTCGGCGGCCTCGAGCGCGTCGAACATACGATCGTCAAACCGCCGGCGGCGTGGAAGGCCACGCCGGCAGAAAAGCTCATCGACCTCGACGGACTATCGGAAGCCACCGCGTTCTTCCAAGGCAGCGCCGGCGAGGCGGCACGCGCCTATCCGAAGAACGCGAACGTCACCGCGGCGGTCGCACTGGCCGGCCTGGGTTTCGATAAGACGCGCTCGGTCCTGGTCGCGGACCCCGAAGCGCGCCGCAACCTGCACCGGCTGGTTGCCGCTGGCGTATTCGGTAGCCTTTCCGTGGAGATCGAGGGTCATCCGCTGCCCGACGCGCCGAAGACGTCGATGCTTGCTGGACTGAGCGTGGCGCGCGCCATGGCCGCGACCGGCGCGGGCATTCACATCTAAAGCCCTCCGATTCCAGACAGACTGCGGCCCTGGCGACGCCCAGAGGTGAACGCGCTTGAAGTCTCCGTGCGGGAACGCGTCGAAAACG
>CAZDBC010000076.1:0-10139 GCA_964503295.1 uncultured Kiloniellaceae bacterium
GCCAAGCAGGGACGCAGCGGGCCGCTCGTCTTCGTGACGGTCTCGCATCTCTATTCCGACGACACGGGCCTCGTGATCGAGGAGGAGCACGATATCGTCTATCGAGGCCCCGGCGGTCCGCAGAAGGCCGCCGACACGCCGCGCCGTGCGCCCGGTGATGCGACTTGGCAGCATGAGGTCACGCCGGACCCGGTGCTGCTGTTCCGCTATTCGGCGCTCACGTTCAACGGCCATCGGATCCACTACGATCAGCCCTATGCCACCGGCGTGGAAGGCTACCCGGGCCTCGTCGTGCACGGCCCCCTGCTCGCCACGCTCATGGTCGGCCTGGCGCGCACGCATGCTCCCCGGCAGCGCGTGCTGGCGTTCGAGTTCCGCGCGCTCAGTCCCGTCTTCGACACCGCGGCCTTCACGGTTGCCGGCCAGCCGTCCGAAGACGGCGCCAGCGCAGAACTCTGGGTCGTCGATTCGCAGGGGACTCTGGCCATGGAAGGGACGGCCGCGCTGGCGCCACCGACGTTTGAGGACTAGAAGGCAGGAGGCAAGGCAACGCCATGAACGACCCTTCCAACGGCCTCCTGGAGGCCGTGCGCCGAGGCGACCGGGGCGCCCTCGAGGCGGCGGTGGCCGCCGGCGCGAACCCGAACGTGGCAGATTCTCTGGGCATTCCGGCTCTGGGTCATGCTGCGGCGCGTGGCGACCTCGACGCCATGCGCGCGTTGATCGCGGCCGGGGCCAACATCGATGCAAGCGGTGACGTCGGCAACACGCCGCTCATGCTGGCTGCGGCACGCGGTCAGACCGTCGCCGTCCGGATGCTGCTCGAACACGGCGCCGACCCTGCAGTCACGAACAAGTGGGGCCTCGGGCCGCGCGACTGGGCGGGCTGGTCGGAGCACGCGGCCGAGATAAGGGCTCTTCTGGCCGAAGTTCGGCCCACGGGGCCGGCCGGTTAACCCTGCGAATCCCGGCGGGCCTCCTGCTCCGCCCGCCGCTCGAGCCGGCGCTCGTCCCGGGCCCTGCGCTGTTCATCGCGCCAGCTATGCGCGACCTTGCGGCGGTAGGCATTGCTCAGCTTGGGCGTGCGCGAATGATAGTAGCCGATGGCCCTGATCCAGGAAGCATGGTCCTGGCGCAGGTCGAGCAGAAAGCTTCCCGCATATTCGACGTTTCGAGCGGGTTCGAAGGCCTCTTCCAGGGAGTCGAAGGCCTTCGGATGGTGCATCAGGTTGACCTGCATGCAGCCGACATCGATGTTGCGGACGCCGGCGGCGCGCAGGCGCTCGACCTCGGCAATGGCGGCCGCCTTGCTGGGCAAGAAACGCCCCTTGCCTTCGGCCATTACGGTCCAGGGCCAGGCAAGGCTTGCCTGCCGCTCCGCGTGCCAGCGTCCTGACTCCGTGCGCGCGATCGCGGTCAGAAGATGGCGGGGCACCTGGTGGACGCGCTCGAACCTGTCGGCCTCCCGGCCGCACAGGTCCCAGGGTTCCTCCGCGGCGGCCGGTCTGACGCCGGTGGCCGCCAGCAGCGCGGCGAGCAGGAGCCAAGAGGTTCGGGGTCTGGCGATAGAACGTGCCATGGCAAACTCGCTTTCCAGTCTTCGGTCGCTTCGAGCCGAAGACGAAGCAATGGTCGTGCCACTCGTGCCGTCGGTCACAAGGCTAGGGATCGGATCGGGGCCACGAGACCGCCGGCGTCGTCGTTCGCGGTCGGGACCGATGGGTAGAACTGGCGAGCATCCACGTCCCTCACCGAGCGCTGCCCCTTGGGGAGCACGGTTTGCTGCAATGCAGCAAAGAAACGGAAAAGCTGTCCGACGCCTCCGCCAGCTCCGCCCCATGGCCGTCGGGCGAGACGGTAAAATATTATATGCTTATCAATAAATTGATATTTTTCGCTTGAGAGGCCACTGGGCCTGCATCATATTGTGCAGTGCGGCATGGGTGGTCGCTTCCGCGTATCGCCCATCCGCGCGTCCATAGGGCGTTTCCTCCCTAAACTCGGGCCGCGCGAGAGCGCGGCCCCTTTTTTTGGACCGCAATGCCCCGGCTCTGCCGAGCGCCTCAGGCGCCCAGGGCGCCGGGCTCGATGTCCGAGAGGGCGGCGATGACCTGGCGCATGTCCGACGTCAGGCGGGTCAGGCCCGGGGCCCGGACGATCCGGTCCTCGTCCATGTAGAGGCGGCGGTTGAGTTCGATCTGGAGGCTGTGCAGCCGTTCGCGCGGGCGGCCGTAGTGGCGGGTTACGAAGCCGCCCGAATAGGGCGCGTTGCGGCGGCCGCGATAGCCGGCGCGCTGCAAGGCGCGCTCGACCGTGTCGACGATCAGCGGATGGCACGCCGTGCCGTGGCAGTCGCCGAGCACGAAATCGAGACCGCCGTGGCCGTTGGGCCGGGGGCCCAGGGAAGACGGCATGGAATGGCAGTCGATCAGGATGCACAGCCCGAACCGCGCCCGCGTCTCCTCGACCAGCTCGCGCAGCGCCGTGTGATAGGGCCAGTAGTAGTTGCGGATGCGGTGCAGGGCATCGCCGAACGAGAGCTTCTGGCGGTAGATATCCGCGCCGTTGGTGACGACCCGGGCGATCGTGCCGAGCCCGGCGGCGACTCGCGGCGAGCGCGTATTGGCATAGTCGGGCAGTTCGTCGCGAAACATGGCCGGGTCGAGTTCGAAGGGCTCGCGGTTCGCATCCACGAAGGCGCGCGGGAAAAGGGCATGAATGAGCGGCGCTCCGAGGTCGGGCGCGGCACCGAAGATCTCGTCGACGAAGGAATCCTCGGAGCGGCGCAACTCCAGCGGACCGAGCAGCGAGCCCTCGACGAAGTCCTTGGGATAGAAGTTGCCGCTGTGCGGGGAGGCGAAGACGACCGGCAAGGTCTGCTCGCGCGGAGCCCTTATCGCGAAGGGGGCGGGCGGCTCGCCGGTGAGAATGGCGCTATCCATGCGGCCTTTGCGGGTCGGCGGATGCAGCAGCGATGCAGCGCCCTGGTTGTTCCCTGACGAACAGTGATTTTTGCTATCCGGAGGTTCGCGTCAAGTGCGGCTGGTCCCCGCCCGCCCGCTGCGTCAGGCCATTAAGCTCTGTTTAGAGGTTTGGATCTAAATTACATTTCAGACATTCTCCGGATGGCAGGCCGCTCTTTTTGTGCGCCGGAGGGGGCGTTCTCGGCAGGCGGTCGCCGGTTTCCTCGCCGAGCGAAGACGGACTCGACCATGGCGCAGATCCTCCTCGCGGAAGACGACAGCTCGATGCGCGAGTTCCTGGCCAAGGCGCTTCGGCGCGCCGGTCACGACGTGCTCGCGGTCGGCGACGGCCTGGATGCCCTGCAGTCGATCGGGGAGTGGCAGGTCGACCTTCTGCTCGCCGATGTCGTCATGCCGGGCCTCGACGGCATCGAACTGGCGCGCCGGGCCGCCAAGCAGCAGCCGGGCATCAAGGTCATGTTCATCACCGGGTTCGCCGCCGTCGCACTCAAGGCGCGCGACAAGGCGCCACAGGGGGCGCGCGTTCTTTCCAAGCCCTTCCATCTGCGCGATCTCGTCGAACAGGTGGACGTTATGCTGTCGGCCTGACGGTCGAAAGCCGACTGCGGTGCCGGCGCTCGGCTGGCGCCGGGCAGGCTTGCAAACTCTGCGCGATGATGCTAACCCGCCTGCGCCCTGGCCGGAGGGCGGCGCGCCCAAGGCGCGCAAGGACGGACTCGACAGTCTCGCGCCGGCATCCCGGGCGCATAGCTCAGCGGGAGAGCGCCTCGTTGACATCGAGGAGGTCCCTGGTTCAATCCCAGGTGCGCCCACCATGCTCCAGCGGCACTGCGTTACAGCCCGAGCGTAAGGCCCTGGGCGGTGATCGCCGCCGGCCCTGAACCTCCCACTGGCGTCACGATCGCCCGATCACCCGGCTGGCGGGGAAATGCAGGGCCACGGTCGTCCCTTGTCCGGGCTTGCTCTCGATCTCGAGCCGGCCGCCGTGCATTGAAATCAGCGCCTCGCTCAGGGGCAAACCCAGTCCAGTGCCTTCGTGCTGACGAGCCAGAGAGCTGTTGATCTGGCCGAACGGCGTTCGGGCCACCGCGATGTCATCGGCCGACATGCCGATCCCTTCGTCGGCAACGGTAATCGCGAAGAAGCGGCGGTGTTTCGGCAGTTCCGCGGAGATCGTGATGGTTCCCCCGTCCGGCGTGAACTTGATGGCGTTGGACAGGATGTTGATCAGGATCTGCCGGACGGCTCGCTGGTCGGCGCGGAGGCGAGGCGAGCCCTCCGGGACGGTACAGACGATGGCGTGTTCCTTGCCGAGGCTGCGGCTGCGCGCCAGGGTCAGCGCCTCGTCGACGACCTCGGCGACGTCGACCTCATCCTCGCGCAGTTCGAGCTTTCCGGCCTCGATCTTCGAGAGGTCGAGGATATCGTTGATGATCCCGAGGAGGTGAATGGCCGAGGTGCGGATGTCGCGCGCATAGTCGCGATAGCGCGGGTCGGCGTGCCTGCCATAGAGCTCGCTTTCCAGGATTTCGCTGAAGCCGATCACCGCATTGAGCGGCGTGCGCAGCTCATGGCTCATGTTGGCCAGGAATTCGGACTTGGAGCGGTTGGCGATCTCGGCCTGCTGGGTCGCAAGCCGCAGTGTCGCCTCTGTCGACTTGCGGTCGGTGATGTCCTGGAAGATCCCGGTGAAGGCGATGGTCTGGCCGCTCTCGTCGCGCACCGGCTCGCCGACCTCGTGGATGTAGCGGACCTGCCCCCCCTGCCGCACGATGCGGTACTCGTAGCTGTAGGCAATCGGAAAGCTTATGGTGTCCCGCATGGTGCGCGAGACCAGCCGCCGGTCGTCGGGGTGCACCATTTCGAGATAAGTCTGCCGGTCCATGAGCAGCCGGTCGGGCTCCAGCGAGAAGATGCGCGCCGCGTTCGACGAGCAGTAGGTGATGGCGAAGCTCTTGAAGTCCCTTTCCCAGTGGCACAGGTTGGCGAGGGTCTCAGCGTGCGCCAGCCGCCCCTCGCTTACGCGCAGAGCCTCCGTGGCCCGCCGTTGAGCGGTCAGGTCGAGTGCAACCAGCATGGTCGCCCCGTCGGGCAGCCGTTCCTCCTTGATCAGCAGCCAGTTGTCGCGGTGGGCCAGCTCGAAGGGGCCGCTCGGGTTGCGATGACGGGCCAGGCGCTCCTCGAGCCATTTATCCTCGCGGCCGATTGCCTCTGGATACAAGCCCTGCGCGATGCCGCTGCGCAGCAGCTCGACGTATTTGGTTCCCGGCTCGCAGGTCCTGGCAATGGGCGCCATCAGTGCCCGATAGGCGGCGTTGCACATGACGAGCCGGTCCGCCTCGTCGAACAGGCCGAAGGCCTCGCTGAAGCTCTCGATAGCCTGGCGCAGACGGTCGCTGCCGACTCCGTCGACGCTGGTCGGGCGTCCGACGCCGCGATAGCCCCGCAGCTTGCCGGCTTCGTCGAACAGCGGTCGGCCGCTGATCGACCAGGCAGTCCGCCGCCCTTGCGCGTCGACGAAGACGTGACGCAACGCCTCGAATGAGCGCGGCGTGGCGAGGTGGGCGATCTGGGCGATCCAGCCCAGCGCGCCGCGGGTCTGTCCGGCCGCTGCCTGCTGTCCTGCCTGGGACGCCTCTTTGGGCGACATGCCGGTCGAGGAGAAGAAGCGCTCGGACAGGTAGACGAGGCGATAATCGGCGTCGAGCTCCCACAGCCAGTCGGACGCCAGGGCCGCGAAGTCCCGCAGCCGTTCGACGGCAGTATCTGGCACATCGCGAGTGGGAGATTCGGAGGTCAGTGGCTTCGGCAGGGACATCGTGGCATTGCCAGCCTCAGGTCGTTGGCGCGAATCTCGCTTCCAATCAAAGGGTAATCCGCCGAAGGGGTTCCGCGCACCGATTATTTTGTCGAATTTATCGCTGCTGTTTCCTTGCCTGCATCGCGGCAGTTTACTGTCAGTATTCCTTTCAGGCGACGCTGGACCGCTTTTCGGCCCTCCTTTACCGACTGTAAATCATTTACTTAACAGCCATTTTACCCCTTTTTTGGATAATCTCGCGCAAACCGGATCGGAGCGGCGGCGCGAGCTGCCCGCCGAGCAGACAGCCGGTCGGCGGGATAGGTCATGACTGCGACCCCGACAGATCGAGGCGAGCCCCAGGACGGTAGCGGCCGTATTCCCTTGCGCATGCGCCTCAAGGCCTGGTGGGCCGGGGAGGAGCTTCTGGTCCGGCGCAAAGCCGCGGCCGCAGCGGACAGCGGCAGCGACTCGCCGACCGGCGCGCAGCAGATCGAGCTGCCGCCCGACCGCTGGGACGCCACCCGGATCAGATTGGTCCAGGACGTTTGGGGAAAGGGCCATGCCGCCCCCGGAGGCGACTCCTACCTCGTGCGTCTGGTCAAGCCGCTCGGTCTCAATCCTTCGATGAGCGCCTGCCATCTTGGTGCGGGGCTCGGCGGCGCCGGACGCGCGCTGGCCGAAGCCTTCGGTGTCTGGGTCACAGGTCTCGAGGCCAGCCGGGAGCTCGCGGCGGCCGGCATGGCACTGTCGGAGCAGGCCGGCATGGCCAAAAAGGCGGCGGTCCATCACATCGAGATCGAAAGCTACGAGTTCAACGAGAACACGATCGACGCGCTGATCTCAAAGGAGGCGCTGTTCGAGGTCGCGGACCGAGAGCGCCTGCTGCGCCAGGCGGTCTCGGGACTGAAGCAGCGCGGCCAGATCCTGATCACCGACTATGTCCGGGCCGAAGACGCCGATGGGGGCGCCTTGCGCGCCTGGGCGCAGGCCGAACCGGCACGGCCGGAGCTCTGGACGCTGGCCGAGTACCAACGCCTGCTGACCGAGTTGAAACTGGATATACGTATTGCCGAGGACATCACCGCGCAGGTGCGCGAGCAGATCATGGAGGGCTGGTCGAACTTCCTCTCTTCCGCCGAACGGGAGACGCTCCAGGGCTACGCCGCAGTTCTGGTCGACGAGACCGAGCTGTGGAACCGCCGGGTGGCGGAGATCGACGCCGGCCGCCTCCAGATCTGCCGGCTCCATGCCCTGCGCGTTCCCGGTAAGATGCTCTCCGAGTGGTGAGGCCGCGCGCGGAGATCCGATTCCAGCGGCACGACTTTGCTTGATCTTTTCCGCAGGTCCCCTGAAGATCAGTTCAACTTATAGGATCAAAGGCGGACAGCGTCAGGACAGGCGGACGTGCGACCTTATCCGACAGACCCGACCGCCGGCAGAAGGCCCGCTTGCCCGGACTGCGGAGGACGTGCGGCGTGCGGTTCGTGATCGAAGACCTCCTTCCGGACGATCTTGTCGTGGTTCCGGACTTTCTCGTCTACGTTAACCATTGGCGGCGACACTGCGCCGGCCTGTCGCCACCTCAGGTTGAGCGGATCGACCCTTTCCTCGTGCCGCGCCTGGCCTCCAACCTGCTGCTGATCGACGTCGAGGAGGGCCCGTGTTTCCGCTATCGGCTGGTCGGAGAGGAGGTCAGACGGCGGGTCGGTCTGCCGATGGTCGGGCGGCTGCACCGCGAGATCTTTCCCCCCGGCCCCTATACGGACATCATCAGGGCACAGCTCAAGGCGGTGGTCGGCAACGCGCGGCCGCTCTACTCCGAACACGACTACCTGGATCGCGAGGGCCGGTTTCAGCGCCGCGCAATCCGCGTCGCCATGCCCTATCGCTGTGCCGATGGAGGCCGCCGCATCCTGGCACTGCAGCTTTTCGGCGACGAACTGCTCAGCGTGCCTCTGCGGCCGGAAGGGGACGTCCGGCAACTCAATCCCTTCCGCGTGCGACGGTGCGGCCTCCTGGCCGGCCCGGCGGCGGCGAGGGCCGGGCGCGTGGCCCATTGCCATACGCGCCGAGCGGGTGCATAGGCGCTGCCGACGGCGACCGCCCGCAGTTGACAGGCGGCCGGCTCCCCCTTATATAGCGGCGCTCTTGCGATCTCCCATACGGACATGGCGCGGCCGAATGCGGCCAGCGGCCGACCGGGACAGACATTCGAGCAGGCGTCATGAAGGTCATCAATTCGCTCAAGACCGCCAAGCTACGCGACAAGAACTGCCGCGTAATCCGCCGTCACGGCCGGGTCTACGTGATCAACAAGAAGAACCCGCGCTATAAGGCGCGGCAGGGCTGAGGCGCGTCCCGGCCAGGCCGCCTTTCGGGCGCCGGTTCTGCTCGGCGGCGCGCCGTGGTAACGCCTTTCTCGCAGACCGTTTCCGGTAACGCCCCCGCGGCGGGTTCGCCCTGTCGTGCAGGTGCCATGGAAGAGCGCCGCCGCGACGGTCGAGGCTGTCGGCCTTTGACCTTGACGTGCAAGCGGTGCGGCCTATCATCGGGCACAAATTGGTAATACCAATTCCTGCCGCTTGCGGCGGCGGATGGGCCGCGCGGCGAGCTGTGGGAGGAGCCGACCGATGCGCATGCCGGAGCCGGACAAAGCGACCATCGCCCGCAAGAGCGATCTGGTGCGAGACCTGCAAGCCATCGTGCCCGGCGAGGGCGTTATCTTCGACGAGCACGAATTGCGCGCCTATGAGAGCGACGGCCTGACCGCATACCGACAGCCGCCGCTCATCGTCG
Organism: uncultured Kiloniellaceae bacterium; assembly: GCA_964503295.1. Lineage (GTDB taxonomy): Bacteria > Pseudomonadota > Alphaproteobacteria > Kiloniellales > Kiloniellaceae > CAZDBC01. The sequence goes on from CAZDBC010000076.1 coordinate 8,584, forward strand.
TTTTGCCCGAGACGACCGAGCAGGTGAGCGCCGTTTTGCGCTACTGCAAGGAACAGAACCTCAAGGTCGTGCCGCGCGGCGCCGGTACCTCGCTGTCGGGCGGTGCCCTGCCGCTCGCCGATGGCATCATCCTCGGCCTTGGCAAGTTCAACCGCATCCTGGAAGTCGATTTCGACAACCGCTGCGCCGTGGTGCAGCCCGGCGTCACCAATCTCGCCATCACGCAGGCCGTCGAGCACGCCGGCTTCTACTACGCGCCCGATCCCTCGAGCCAGATCGCCTGCTCGATCGGCGGCAACGTCGCGGAGAATTCGGGCGGCGTGCACTGTCTGAAGTACGGGCTGACCACCAACAACCTGCTGGGGCTCGAGATGGTGCTGATGGACGGCACCGTGATCCGGGTCGGCGGCAAACATCTGGATTCCGAGGGCTACGATCTGCTCGGCCTGATGACCGGCTCGGAAGGGCTGCTCGGGGTGGTGACCGAGGTCACGGTACGCTTGCTGAAGAAGCCCGAAACCGCCCGCGCGCTGCTGCTCGGCTTTCCCAGCAGCGAGGCCGCGGGCGACGCGGTCGCGGCCATCATCGGCGCCGGCATCATTCCCGGCGGCATGGAGATGATGGACCGGCCGGCGATCCACGCCGCCGAGGATTTCGTCCATGCCGGCTATCCGCTCGACGTCGAGGCCTTGCTGATCGTCGAGCTCGACGGTCCCCAGGTCGAGGTCGACCACCTCATCACGGAGGTCTCGCGCATCGCCCGCGACCACGGCGCGACCACCAGCCGGATCAGCGAGAGCGAAGAGGAGCGTCTGCAGTTCTGGGCCGGCCGCAAGGCCGCCTTTCCCGCGGTCGGGCGCATCTCGCCGGACTACTACTGCATGGACGGCACGATCCCGCGCGCGCGCCTGCCGGAGGTGCTGAAGCGGATGGGCGAGCTGAGCGAGAAATACGGTCTGCGCGTTGCCAATGTCTTCCATGCCGGTGACGGCAATCTGCATCCCCTCATCCTCTACGACGCCAACCAGCCGGGCGAACTGGAACGCGCCGAGGACTTCGGCGCCGACATCCTGAAGCTCTGCGTCGAGGTCGGCGGTGTCCTGACCGGCGAGCACGGGGTCGGCGTCGAGAAGCGCGACCTCATGGGCGAGATGTTCAGCGACACCGACCTGAAGCAGCAGCAGCGGGTCAAGTGCGCCTTCGACCCGGACGGCCTGCTCAATCCGGGCAAGGTCTTCCCGGAACTGCACCGTTGCGCCGAGCTCGGTCGCATGCACGTCCATCGCGGGAAGATGCCGTTCCCGGACCTGCCGCGCTTCTAGCGGTTTGCCGCGCCGGTGCCCGATCCCCTGACCCCGACGAGCGCCGAAGAGGTCGAGGCGGCCGTTGCCTGGGCGCTCGCCGAAGAGGTCCCGCTCGAGGTCCTCGGCCGCGGCAGCCGGCGCGCGCTCGGCCGCCCGGTCCAGGCCGAGCAGGCACTCGACCTTTCGCATCTGACCGGCGTCACGCTCTATGAGCCGGCCGAGCTGGTGCTTTCGGCCCGCGCCGGGACGCCG
>CAZDBC010000077.1:0-5905 GCA_964503295.1 uncultured Kiloniellaceae bacterium
GGGCGAACGGCGTGAGCGACCTGCCGCGCGGCGATGGCCTGCTCGCGCTGGCGCGCGACCTGCTGCTGCGCGAGCTGCTGCCACTCCTGCCCGAGGACCGCCGGCTGGACGCGCGCATGATCGCCAACGCCATGGCCATCGCCGGCCGCGAACTGACCGCCGATCCGGCCGACCTGGCCGAGTTGACGAAAACCGGCACCGCGCTGCTCGGCCGCTCCGACGCAGTCGGCCCCGTCGACCTGCAACGGGAGTTGGCCGCGGCCATCCGTGCGGGGCACTTCGACGGCGCCGAGCAGATGCATGCTTTCCTCCTGCGCCTCGTTCGCCACCGCCTCTCGCAGAGCAATCCCAAGGCCCTGCGGATGGACGACGAGAGCGACTGAGAGCGAAGGGCGCGACCGGCCCGCCCGCGCGGATCGGATCAGCCGTCGTTTTGCCATCTTTCATCGAAAATCCTGCCCTACTCTGGGAGCAGGCTGCAGTCATGGCCGAAAGAGCCGTTGACTGCTGGCTTCTATTGTGGTCTTTTCGGCTAGAGGTACTAGATCTTGTGGATAAGTCTGGGCATAATGCTGTGAATAAAGTGCTCGAACGGACAGTGCCGCCGCCACGGGACCGCTATGTGAGCCCTTATCTGCGACAGCCGGTGCGACCGCTCGAGGAGGCGATCGCCGAAGTCGGCCGTGCGCCCCAGGATACGGCGACGCCGCGACGGCAAACCCTGCCGGAGAGATCCGCCTCACCGGCGAAGCCCTGAATCCGCTTCCATTGGATCGATCCGTCGGCGCCGGCGGCGCTTCAGTACGCTAGCCCGTCCGACGAACCGTGTGTGGCTGCTCGGGCCGGGCCGGGGGACGATCGTTTTCCGCCAGCTGTTCCGCGATCTGCTCCTGCACGGCCTCATAGGCCAGCGGGAATAAGACGTCGTCGCGGCTGCGATCGGTCCGGCGGATCACATGCTCGACGAGGCCGGCTTCGATCGGGGTGAGGGGGGTATCGGAATAGTCCGACTCGAACAGCCGGCTGCGCAGATCCCGGGCCATCCACTCCAAGACGGCGCGGCGCTCGTTGGCCATCTGCCTCCGGCTCAGTTCGATGCGCCGTCGCGCCTCGGGGCGGATCTTTTCCGTGTCGAGACTGAGCAGCCAGCGGTCCAGATAGTCGCGCGGCAGGCAGATCGTCTTGCGGTGCTTGCCGTCGCTGCCGCGGACCTTGAGCTCGCGGATGATCGCCATGTAGTCCCTGTTGGCGGTCAGCTTCTGGTACTGCGGCTTCCAGGCGAGGCCAAGCCCCTCGACCACGGGGCGCATGGCGATGTAGGTGATGCCCTCGCTCGGCTCGAAGCGCGTCGGAATCTCGACGTCGAGCAACTTCATGCGACCGAGCTTGGCCATGGCGTGTTGTTCCTTCGTCCAGCGGTTCGGGCCGGCCGCAAGTCGCTCTGGCGCGTCGAGGCGCCGCGGCCGGCAGGGCGAACCTGCCTAGAGTGCCTTCGGCGGGCTTCCTAAAGGTAAACAAAGAGCCCAGGAAGCTTCGGGTTCCGTCCCGAGCTTCGCGGCCGGAAGCGCTTGCGCCCTCGGGGCCTGCGCTCTACATCGATCTTCGGTCGGGTGAGCACTGTGCAGGCGGCCTCGTCCGTGGCACCCTGCAAGCTGCAGCGCGACCGCCGGAGAAGGGAGTGCGCCCCCGACATGATCACGGAACTCGGCCACTTTGCCCTGATTCTTGCGCTTTTCGTGGCTGTTGTGCAGGCGAGCGTTCCGCTGGTCGGTGCGCAGCGCCAGGACGGCGGGCTGATGCGCCTTGGCGACGCCATGGCCGTGCTTCAGCTCCTGCTGGTCGGCGGCGCCTTTCTGGCCCTGGTTCATGCCTACGTAACCAGCGATTTCTCCGTCCTGAACGTGGCGCAGAACTCGCATTCCCTGAAGCCCATGCTCTACAAGGTGACCGGAGTCTGGGGCAACCACGAAGGCTCGCTGCTCCTCTGGATCCTGATTCTGGCCCTGTTCGGCGCCGCCGTCGCACTGTTCGGCACCAACCTGCCGCCGCGCCTGCGTGCGCGCACCCTGGCCGTCCAGGCCATGATCGGGGTCGGTTTCCTTCTCTTCACCCTCTTGACCTCGAATCCCTTCGAGCGGGTCAGTCCGGCGCCCCTCGACGGCAACGACCTCAACCCGCTGCTCCAGGATCCGGGGCTCGCCTTCCATCCGCCGCTGCTCTATGCCGGCTACGTTGGCCTTTCGATCGTCTTCTCCTTCGCGATCGCCGCCCTGATCGAGGGACGGATCGACGCGGCCTGGGCGCGCTGGGTGCGTCCCTGGACATTGCTCGCCTGGGTGTTTCTGACGCTCGGCATCGCGCTCGGGTCCTGGTGGGCCTATTACGAGCTCGGCTGGGGTGGCTGGTGGTACTGGGACCCGGTCGAAAACGCCTCCTTCATGCCCTGGCTGGTGGCGACGGCGCTGCTGCACTCGGCGATCGTGGTCGAGAAGCGCGACACCCTGAAGTCCTGGACCGTTCTGCTCGCGATCGTTGCCTTCTCCTTCAGCCTGATCGGAACCTTCCTGGTGCGCTCGGGCGTGCTGACCTCGGTCCACGCCTTCGCCAATGACCCCGACCGGGGCGTCTTCATTCTCGGCTTTCTGTTGGTCGCGATCGGCGGCAGCCTGACGCTCTACGCCTGGCGCGCGCCCGCGCTCCAGGCAGGTGGGTTGTTTCAGCCCGTCAGCCGCGAGTCCGGACTGGTGCTCAACAACCTCTTTCTCAGCATCGCCGCGGCGACGGTCTTCCTCGGCACCCTCTATCCGCTGTTTCTCGAGGCTCTGGGCGGCGGCAAGGTCTCGGTCGGCGCGCCTTACTTCAACGCCACCTTCATTCCGCTGATGACTCCGCTGCTGCTGCTCATGGCGGTGGGGCCCCTCCTGCCCTGGAAACGGGCGGACCTGCGCGCGGCCCTGAGCCGCCTGCGCTATGCCGGGCTGCTGACCATTGCCGTAGTCATTGCGACCCTGGCCCTGTCCCACGGTCGCGCCCTGCTCGGCGCCCTCGGCCTCGGCCTGGCGACCTGGCTTGCCGCCGGCGTCGTGGTCGAACTTGCCGGCCGGGCCGGCCTCGCCGGACGCACGCGGGGCAACGGACCGCGCGACGTCCTGCGCCGACTGCGCGGACTGCCGCGCGCGGCCTACGGCATGTCGCTCGCCCATCTCGGCGTTGCCGTCTTGGTGCTCGGCATCACGGCCTCCTCGGTCTGGCAGAGCGAGGTCATCCGGGTCATGGCGCCCGGCGATACCGCCGAGGTCGGCGGCTACGAACTCCGCTTCGAAGGCGCCCAGGGCCTGCGCGGCCCCAACTACCTGGCTGAGCGCGGCCGCTTCGTCGCCATGGCCGACGGAGAGGAGATCGCGGTTCTGACACCGGAGCGCCGGCGCTATCTGGTCGGCGGGCGCGAGACCGTGGAAGCGGCGATCGCTGCCCGGCCGCTCGGCGATCTCTACGTCGTGCTCGGCGAACGGGCCGGTGCCGACAGGGCGGCGGGCGCCTACGGCGTTCGGCTTTACTTCGAGCCCTTTATTCACGGCATCTGGCTCGGCACCCTGCTGATGAGCCTGGGTGGCCTGCTGTCCCTCAGCGACCGTCGCCTGCGCGTCGGGGCGCCGCAACGCCGTCGGGAACCGGTCGGCACTGCCGCGCCGGTGCGTGTTTCGGGAACGCCATGAAAGCGGCTCGTCTCGCCCGACGCGGTCTTCTCGGCTGCCTGCTCGTGCTTGCCTCGGCGCTCTGGCCGCCGGCGCACCACAGGCGATCGCGGTGAAGCCGCAGGAGATGCTCGAGGATCCCGAGCTCGAAGCGCGTGCCCGCGCCCTCTCGCGCAACATCCGCTGTCTCGTCTGCCAGAACGAGTCGATCGACGATTCCAACGCCGACTTGGCCGCAGACATGCGCGTGCTGCTGCGCGAGCGGCTAGCCGCCGGGGACAGCGACCAGGAGGTGGTCGACTACCTTGTGGAGCGCTACGGCGAGTTCGTCCTGCTGCGCCCGCGCCTGCAGCCTTCCACCTACCTCCTGTACGGCGGCCCGCCCTTGCTCCTCGTCGTCGGCGGTCTCGCCATCTTTGCCTATCTGAGGCGCCAGCGCCGCCGCGCGGGGACGTCCGCAGACGCCTCGCTGCGTGACGAGCTCAACGACGAAGAGCGTGCCCGAATCCAGCGGGTCCTGGCGGAGCGGGCGGACGGGCCCGCCTCGTAGCGCTCATGAGCTTCTGGCTGCCTGTCGCCATCCTGCTCGCGCTCACCGCGGGCTACATCGTCTGGCCGCTGTTGCGCCCGCCTGCGCGGCAGCCCGATTCCGCCGACTACGATCTCGAGGTCTACAAGGACCAACTCGACGAGCTGGCGCGCGCCGAATCGCAGGGACTGGTGTCCGCGGAGGAGGCGCGCAGCGCCCGCGCCGAGATCGAGCGCCGCGTGCTGGCAACCGACCGCCGGCGAGCGGAGCGCCCCGCCGGCAGAACGGGGCAACGGATTGTGCTCCCGATTTTGCTTGCGGGGGCGGTCGCAGCCGGCGGCCTCACGCTGTACCTGCGGCTCGGCGACCCCGACTATCCCGATCGTCCGCTCGCCGCGCGCGACCAGGAGCGCGCGCTCGCCCTGCGCGAGCGGCGGCAACCGCCGCCCGGGCAGGATCCGGCGCTGGCGGAGCAGACACCGGCGGAACGTCAAGCCATGATCGAGGGCATGGTCGAGGGGCTGGCCGCGCGCCTGCGCGAGCAGCCCGACGACCTCGAGGGCTGGCTACGCCTGGCCCGCTCGTACCGCGTTCTGGAGCGGCCCGAGAAGGAACTGGAGGCGCTGGCCGAGGCGGCCCGCCTGGCACCCCGCGATCCGCGTGTTCTCCTGCTCTACGCGCGCGGCCTGCGCGGCGGCGCCGGAAATCGCTCGACGCCCGAAACGCTCGCCTTGATGCGCCGGGTCGTGGAGATCGATCCCGACAATCCGGAGGCCCTGTGGTTCCTCGCCGTCGCCGCCGCCGCCTCGGGCGCGCGCGAGGAGGCGCGCAACCTTTTCGACCGCGCCCTGGCGGCGCTGCCGCCCGGGGCGCCCGGCCGTACCGATCTGCGCGCCAGGGCCGACGAAATCCTGCGCGATGCGCCCGGCGGCGCAGGCGACGGCGGCGAACGCGGGGGCTGAGCGCTGCGCCTGCACGCCGAACGGGGCCGGCGTGCGAAAAAAAGAGGGGGGAGGGGAACGATGGGACGCGAGTTCCGCACGATCGTCCTCACCGCGGACGAAATCGACGCGGCGATCAGGCAGTATGTGGCAGCCCAATCCGGAAAGACGGTCGATCCGGCGACCATCGCCGACATCGCGGTGACACCGCCGACCGACTCGGCCGGCGGGTTCGGCGCCCTCGTGCGCTTTAGCGAGCCGCGCCTGGACGGAACCAGCGAGATGGTCCTCGACGCCGAGACCATGATCGCGGCCCTGATCGACTTCTGCCGCAGCCGTGCGGTCCCCTTGCCGCGAGGCGGCCGAAAGACGCTCGGTCGGGTCAACGGCGACTTGGCGCTGCTGGTCGAGCTGGACTGGTTCTGAACCGCCGCCGGCACGCCGGGCCAGGCCCCTGCGCCGACCGTGCGGCCCGCCCACGGCCGCGAGCTAAGATCTTCAAATCGCTTGCCATTGCCTGCGGGCTCAAAGCTCCGTTAACCCTATCTTCACGAGCCGGGTCCTAGCCTGTTAGCGAAGGGGGGGCATGTATCGCAGATCGGCAGCGCCGCCACCGCGATCCGCCGTCGTGCGCCCGACCCGAGGGACGGCCACCGCCCGCCGTCACACATAGACCGCGGCCGGAAAAGGCGTGATGGACAGCAGTTTGGAAAACCTGACGGAGCTGCTCAAGCTCGCAC
>CAZDBC010000077.1:5915-10077 GCA_964503295.1 uncultured Kiloniellaceae bacterium
CGCACATGACCGCTCGGCCGAGGGGCGGCGGCATCTCATTCGAACGATCAGCGAACTGTTCTCGGAGCGCAACGCGGTCCTGTCCAACCGCGAGCGCAACCTGATGACCGACATCCTGCGCAAGCTGATCGGCGAGGTCGAAACCGAGATCCGGCGCGAGCTTGCGGAACGGCTGGTATCCCTGCGCCAGGTGCCGCGGTCCCTGATCGTGGCCCTGGCCAACGACGAGATCGAGGTCGCCCGGCCGATCCTGATCAAGAGCGATGTCCTCACCGACCCGGAACTGATCGAGATCATCCAGCTTCGAACCCGCGAGCATCAGCTGGCGATCGCCATGCGTCATTCGGTCAGCGAGATCGTGTCCGACGCGCTCGTCGAGACCGGCGACACCGACGTCATCAAGACCCTGCTGCAGAACGACAACGCCAGGTTCACTCTGGCCACGATCGAATACCTGGTCGAGCAGGCCCGGCGCGTCGACAGCTACCAGGAACCTCTCGTGCGCCGCAAGGACCTGGGGCCGGAACTGGCGCAGCGCCTCTACTGGTGGGTGTCAGCGGCACTGCGCAAGCACATCATCGAAAACTACGAGATCGATCCCACTTCGCTCGACGATCACATGGAGGAGGTGGTCGGCGGACTCACCGGACGGCTGGCCCAGGAGTCGGCGGAGGCCGGCCAGGAGCCGGCGAGCCGCGCCCAGATCTTGGCCCAGCGGCTGGCCAAGAGCCAGGGTCTCTCGACGGCGCTGCTCATCAAGACCCTGCGTCAGGGCGAGGTGCCGCTGTTCGAGGCCCTGTTCGCCGAGATGGCCAGCCTGCCTCTGCGCCAGATCCAGCGCATCGTCTATGGCCGCGACAGCAAGGACCTCGCAATCGCCTGCCGCGCGCTCGGCCAGACGAAAGCGGATTTTTCCGCCCTGGTTCTCCTCGTGCGCAAGGGACTCTCGGAGACCGGCTTTACCGACCCGAAAGAGGTCAGCCGTGTGATCCATTTCTTCGAGAGCATCAATCCCGACGGCGCCAGGCAGGTCCTGCGCCAGTGGCAACGCAACCCGTCCTACCTGGACGCGATAGACCGGGTCGAGCCACCGGAAGGCCCCGGCCGCGGGTCCTAGCGACGACGAGACGAACGTGTCATTCTGACGATAGGGGGAGAGCCGACCGGTTGGAGGATGTCCGGACGGCCGCAAGCGGGGGGACATGAGCGAGAGCAGCGACCTGGCAGCCGTACCCGAGGCGCAGCGCGTTGCGCGCTTGCTGCGCGGCGATGTGGACGGTCTGCTCAAGGCCGCGATCGAACAGGCCGGCTATGGCGTCATGCTGGCCTCGGCCGGCCAGGACGACGGCTCCGTACGCATCGTCTACGTCAACCAGGGCTTCTCGGACCTCACCGGCTACGACCGCGCCGAGGCGCTGGGCAACAGCCTGGGCTTCCTCCACGGGCCGCAGACGGACCCGGACACGCTCGCCGCCCTCGATCACGCCCTGGCGGAGGGCAGGCCGTTCGAAGGCCGCCTGACCAGCTACGACCGCCGCGGTCACGAACTCTTGCTTGACTGGCGCGTCTCTCCGGTCCTGGACGAGGAGGGACGAACGCCGCACTGGCTCTGCACGCTGATCAATGTCGGTCCGCGCGCGCGCGAGGAGGCCAGCACCCGGGCCAGCCTGCAGCACCTGGTCAAGCGGGCCGAAGCGCGCACCTACGAGCTGGCCAAGATCAACCTGCGCCTCAACCGCGAGATCGCCGACCGGGAGACGGCGGAGGCGGCGCAGCGGCAGATCCAGGCGCGCTACGACTCGGCGATCAGGGCCGGCAACGTCGGTCTGTGGGAGTGGGACATCCTGTCCGATGACCTCTTCATCGATCCGCACCTGAAATCGATGCTGGGCTACCGGGACGACGAGATCTCCAACCATATGCAGGCCTGGTTGGAGCATGTGCACCCCGACGATCGCGACAAGGTGCGCAGTGAGTACGCCGCGCATCTCGAAGGGCGGACCGAGGAGTTCCTGTCCGAGCACCGCATGCTGCACAAGGACGGCTCGGTGCGCTGGTTCTTCGCCCGCGGCAATGCCCTGCGCAACGAGAAGGGCATCGCCTACCGGATGAGCGGCTCGCACAACGACATCACGCTGCGCAAGAAGTTCGAGCACGAACTCAACCGGGCCAAGGATGAGGCCGAATCCGCCAACCGGGCGAAATCGGACTTCCTGGCCAGCGTGAGCCACGAACTGCGCACCCCGCTCAACGCCATCCTCGGATTTTCCGAGATCCTCAAGGAGCAGACCTTCGGCCCGATCGGCCTCGAGCGCTACGTCGACTACGCACGCGACATTCACGAGAGCGGCAGCCATCTGCTCTCGCTCATCAACGACATCCTGGACATCTCCAAGATCGAAGCCGGCAAGTTCAAGCTCGAGCGCGAGCGTTTCGACCTCGCCGAGATTATCGGCGACTGCCTGCGCCTGACGGCGGTTCCCGCCGAGACGGCCGGAATCGAAATGCGGCAGTCGATCGACGCGATGCCGCCGGTGTTCGCCGACAGGCGCGCCTTGAAGCAGGCATTGCTCAACGTACTGAGCAACGCCGTCAAGTTCACCGACCCCGGCGGCCGGGTCGAGGTGCGGGCGCGCGCGGAGGCGGAGCGCGTCGTCATCGAGGTCGAGGACAACGGCATCGGAATCCCTGAAGAGGACATCGGCCGTCTCGGCCAGGTCTTCGTCCAGGTCGACCATCCGAGCCGTCAGAGGCGCGAAGGCACCGGCCTCGGACTCGCCATAACCTCCTCGATCGTAAAGATGCATGGCGGCAAATTCGCGATCGAAAGCAAGCTCGGCGAGGGGACCAAGGTGACCATCGCCCTGCCGCAGGGCTAGAGACCTCTCCGCGAACCTGCTCGCCCGGCCGCGAAGGCTGGCCCGCAGCGCCGTGCTCGGATTAGACTGGCGCTCGCTTCCGCGGTCAGACTCGTGGCGCCGGCGCGGCGCGCCCGGCCGCCCGGCGGCAGCGCAAGGTTGGAGAGGACCGCCCATGCGCAAACTGCTGAAGATCCTGCACACGCTCGCCGCCTGCGGGCTGATCGGCGGGCTCTTGTGCTACATGATCCTGCTCCTCGCGGCGCCGCAGGACACGCCGGCCGCCTACGCCGACTTGCGCTGGTCGATCGCCGCGCTCAGCTACTACGTCCTGCTGCCATCGCTGGCGGTCGCGCTGGTCTCCGGCCTGCTGTCGATGGTCGTGCACCGCCCGTTCCAGGACCAGCGCTGGGCCCTGTTCAAGGCGGGCCTGGGGATCCTCATGTTCAAGGGCGTCCTGACGATCGTCGGCGCCAAGGCCGACGGCGCGGCGGCGCTCTCGGCCGAGATCGCGCAGGGCAGGGCCGCCGCGGAGGCGCTCGACGCGGCGCTCGCCTACGAGTGGCATGCGCTGGCGACCGTCATGGCGCTGTCGGTCGCCAACATCGTGCTCGGCGTGTGGCGGCCGCGCCTGAAGAAACAGGAGCGACCCCAGAGGCGACCGCTGCGCGAAACGCACGCGGGGACGGCCGATGTCCCGGCGCGCGAACGGCCGGCCGCCTGAGGCGGGAGACCCGACACCGTGGCGCATTAGCCAGGTACTCCCCGGAACGCGCCGCCCCCTTGCCTGTTGCCGTTCGACTGCGCAAATTCCTCGCCGCGAGGCGGCGCGGACGGCGCCGGACCTGACGGCGAGGAAGGGTGATGGAGGCGCGGATGACGACCTATCGGGGGCGCTGCCTGTGCGGCGCGGTTCGATTCTCTGTCGAGGTCTCGAAAAAGGAGATCGCCGGCTGCCACTGCGGCATGTGCCGGCGCTGGGGCGGCGGGCCGGCGTTCGGCGTCGAGGCGGACGGGCCGCCGGCGTTCGAGGACGAGGCGACGCTCGGCGTCTACCGCTCGTCGGACTGGGGCGAGCGGCTGTTCTGCAAGACCTGCGGCACATCGATCCTGTGGCGCAGCGTCGACGGCAGGTTTCACTCGGTCCCCGCGGCGCTGATCGGCGATCCCGCGGACATGGCCTTCACGACCGAGATCTTCGTCGACGACAAGCCCGCCTACTATGCTTTCGCGGGCGAGCGCACCCGCATGACCGGCACCGAGGTGATGGCCGCCTTCGGCGGCGAGCCCGACCGCTAGGGGCG
>CAZDBC010000078.1:0-9955 GCA_964503295.1 uncultured Kiloniellaceae bacterium
CGCCGATCACCTTCGCGGTCTTGGCCAGCACGACCGATTGCGCCTGCAGCGAACCGTCGACCGCGCCGCAGACCCGGACGCTGTCGCAGGTGATCGCGCCCTTGACCTTGGCACCCTCGCCGATCGTCAGGGTGCGGGTGTCGATGTCGCCCTCGATTTTGCCGTCGATCTGGATGTCGCCGTCGCTCTTCAGGTTGCCGGTAATCGTCAGATCCGCGGAGATGATGGAGGGAACGCCGCTCTTGGCGGAGTCGCTCTTCGAACTGCGCGGCGGATCGCTGACCAGGGTCTCGTCGCCGCTCATACCGGTGCTGGACTTGTTGTTCTTGCTAAACATGCCGCGCTTCAAACCTCTCGCTTGCTAAGGGTCCCGAGAGCCCGTCCGCTCTCGTCCGCAGTTGTGGAGTGCCGCCAGCCCCGAACCCAGCATGCCCTTCGCAGTCAAGCCATAGCACGGATGGCGTCACTGCTTCAGCATTATAGTTAATGCCACCGGGACGGTTAATTCGCCGTTAAGCAGCCGGGGCCATCGCGCCGGTTCCGCTCCCCTCGCTCAGTACTTGTAGACGAAGCTGCCTGCGGTGATGAACTTCATCGGATCCTGCGGCCGGCCCTTGAACAGCACTTCGTAGTGCAGATGCGGCCCGGTGCTGCGGCCGGTTGACCCGAGCAGGCCGATCTTGTCGCGATGCGCGACCTTCTCGCCCTTCTTGACCAGGACCTTGCTCATGTGAGCATAGCGGGTGCGCACGCCGTGGCCGTGATCGATCTCGACCATGCGCCCATAGCGGCCGTTGGGTCCGGCAAAGACGACCGTGCCGGGCGCCGTCGCGAAGATCGATGAACGCATCGGACCGGCGAAATCGAGGCCGTCGTGCCGCGCCTTGCGGCCATTGATCGGGTCGCGCCGTACGCCGAATCCGCTGGTCAAGCGGTACTGATTCATCGGCGCGGCAAGCGGCAAGGCACGGACCAGACCCTGCAAGGCCGACCAGCGGTCGAGGCGCAGGTCGAGCAGGGCCAGTGAGACCTCGAGGCTGGTCTCGTTGCCGGTGCGCGCGTGCAGGGCGGCCGGAACGAAGGGACCGCCTTGTGACGAGGAGGCCGAGGTCGCGTCGGCCAGAAGCTGATCGACGTCCAGCCCGGTCATGCGCAGCGTGCGTTCCATGGCATCGACACTCAGCTCCGTGCGCTGGCGCAGACGCTCGATGACCTCGTCCTGGGCGTCGGCCATGTCCAGCATGCGCTGATTGAGACCGGCAACCTCGGCCGTCAACTCGTCGCGTTCGCGCGCCAGACCGTCGCCCCGCGCTATGGCGGCTTCCACTTCGTCGTTCAGGTCGGCGATGCGGGCGACCAAGTCCTGCTCGCGCGCGGTCGCGGCCTCGATCTCGTCATGCAGCTGGGCAACCTGTCGCTCGAGTCCGTTGCGCGCGCGCGCTAAGCGCTCGCCGCGCGCCTGCGCCTCGGCCAGGCTGTCTTCGAGACCGGCGATACGAGCGTCCAAGTCCCGCTCGCGCGCGGTCGCGACCGCGACCTCGTCGCGCAGCTGGGCAACCTGCCGCTCGAGTCCGGCGCGCGCGCGCGCCAAGCGCTCGCCGCGCACCTGCGCCTCGGCCAGGGTAGTTTCGAGGCCGGCGATGCGCACCGTCAGGCGCTCTTCCCGCGCGGCCGCATCGGCGATCTGCGCTTGCAGATCCGCCACCTGGTCGCGCAGTTCGGAGCGGACATGGAGCAGGCTGGCGCGCAACTGCTCGGACTGGCTCAACTGCGTTTCGCGGCTGTGCAGCGCGGCTTCCAGCGCCGACTTCTCGCGCTCGACGCGCGCCAGCCGCTGTTCCGTCGCCTCGAGCTGCTGGCCGAGTTGCTCGCGGGCGGCCGCAACCTGCTGGCGCTCGCTGCGGGTGTTGACCAGGAGATCCTGGACCGCGCCGACCTGATCCCGAATAACGCTGTTCCGGTCAGCGAGTTGGAGCAAATCCCTCTGGAATTGCTGGAGCTTCTCCGACAGGCCGTCACGGGCCACCGCGACGCGCGCCTTTTCAGTCTCGGAATGCTTCAGGCGGCGCTCGATCTCGGCCAGACGGGCATCATCCCCGCTCGCCTTTTGCAGCATGGCGAGCAAATAGGATTGGTTGTCCTCCAGGTTCCGGGTGATCTCGACGAACTGCTGATGATACTCGGTGACCTCACTGAGGAGGTCGAAGTAGGCCAGCTTGTGCTGCTCGATCTCGCCGCGTTTGGCCTCGAGCACATAGCCGTGCAGGACGTAACTGCCGGTCGCGTAGGCCATCCAGCCGAAAAGCGCAAGGCCGGCCAGGGCCACGCACTTCTGCAGCCGTGCCGAAAGGCGCAAGAAGCGAACCTGACCATTGGCCCGCAGGAAAACCTCCCGCGGCACGAAAAGCCGGTCGAAAAACCTGATTAGCCCTTGCCGCCAGCGAACGACGGTCACGCCGTCTTCCTCCCCCTTTCTCCCGGCCGGCGGTCTTGCTGCCGCCATCCGGTCGTCCCTTCTCGCTTGTCGGGCGTCTGCCGCCACCGGGCGACCGTCGCCATCGGCGACCCCGCCATCCTGCGCTCGCGCGCTGCCAAACAGACTCCCGAACCGCAACAGCCCTCCGGACGGACGTGCCCGGGACCCACTCGACTGTTGCATTTGCTTTGCGCCGAGGCGGCGCACCAGAGACGATTTCAAACTATCGGCTCCACCGCGTCGAGGCAAGAGCCTCATCCGGATGAGATCGCGTGCCTTCATACCCCCTTATGTGGCCGAAAGACTGAGCAAAGGCTTAACAATTGCCGCAAGATTGAGACGATTCCTGTCGATCCATCCCAAGCGTGCGGCAGAGGAACCGGCGGCGGACCTTGCCGGCCGGTCTGGCATGGCCGGGCCCCAGCCGATATCATGCTGTCGTCGCGTCCGGGTCTGCCCGGGAAGCACGCCCGTGACCAATCCGTGACAATGGGCGTCCAGACCCGGGGACGCCTCGGGGGCGCCAGACGGACACCAGAGGCGTCCGGGGGGAAGCATCATGCCAGAGTCACGCAAGGGGACCGCGGGGCGGCGCCCGCTTCAGGACATCACGATCGTCGGCGGGGGCACCGCCGGCTGGCTCACGGCCGCCCTGCTCGAGCGTTTTCTCCGAGTGGGCCGCCAGGACTTGCCGGTCCGGATCACGCTGATCGAATCGCCCAGGATTCCGACGATCGGAGTCGGCGAGGCGACGGTTCCGGCGATGCCGCGGCTGCTGCGCCAGCTCGACATCGACGAGGCCGAGTTCATGAACCGCTGCAACGCCTCGTTCAAACTGGGCGTGCTGTTCGACAACTGGAACCACGGGGACGACGGCGGCCCGGTGCGTTTCATGCATCCGTTCGACGCGGCGCCGCTGATCCGCGGCCACAACCCCGCCATCTACTTCCACCGCTTCGGCGACCCGGACGTCGACTTCGTCGACGCGATCACGCCGGTTCCCACCATGGTCCGTCATCTGCGCGGGCCTCGCCCGCTGCCCGGCAGCGGCATCTCCGAGGAGATGCCCTATGCCTATCATCTCGACGCCGGGCGCTTCGCCGAGTATCTGCGCGAGCTTGCGACGGGGCGCGGCGTGATTCACATGCTCGACGACCTGACCCGGGTCGAGCGGGCGGAAGACGGCCGCATCGCGGCCCTGCACCTGGAACGCGCTGGCCGGCACGACGTCGAACTGGTGATCGACTGCACCGGCTTTCGCGGCCTGATCATCCAGCAGGCCCTCGAGGAACCCTTCGAGCCCTATGACAGGTTCCTGCTCAACGACCGCGCCCTGGCGGTGCAGTTGCCGCATCCCGATCCGACGCGCATCGAACCCTGTACGCGCAGCACGGCCCTGGGAGCCGGCTGGTGCTGGCGGGTCCCGCTCTACTCGCGGGTCGGCACCGGTTACGTTTTCTCGAGCGCCTTTCGCAGCGACGAGGAGGCCATCAGCGAATTCCTCGCTTACCTGGGTCCGGCCGCGGCGGATGCCGAGCCGCGCGCGATCGCCATGCGGGTCGGTCGCTCGCGGCGCAGTTGGGTCGAGAACTGCATCGCCATCGGCCTGTCCGGGGGGTTCATCGAGCCGCTCGAATCCACTGCCATCTACATGATCGAGATGGCCGCGCGCTGGCTGACCGTCTACCTGCCCGACACCGGCTTCGACCCAGCGCTCGCAGCGCGCTTCAACAAGCAGATGCAGCAGCTGTACGAAGAGATCCTCGAGTTCATCGTGCTGCACTACCGCCTGTCCAACCGCAGCGACAGCCCTTACTGGCTGGCCGCGCGCAACGACACCGTCATGCCCGACGGGCTGGCCGAAAATCTCGAGTTATGGCGCCACGCACCGCCCAACGAAATCGACGTGCCGGCCAGCAAGCTGTTCAACTACTGGAGCTTCATCTACGTGCTCTTTCCCAAGGGCTTCTTCCGCGACAAGCACTATCCGCTGGAGAACGCCCTGAAGGAGGCCGACTGGCACCAGTTCGTCGAGCACGCCGATCGCCGGCGCGCCTGGACACTGCGCAACCTGCCCGACCACTACCGCCTGCTGCGCGCGATCCGCGGCGAACCGGAAGAGTGTCCCGCCGAGCCGGTGCCCGCGTTCCGGCCCTCCGCGCCGCGTGCGACCGTGCCCCTGCCCGGTTCGACGTTCGCCCCGCGCATCTCGTTCGCCACAGGCTCACCGGCCAGCCAGCAGGCCGAAAAGCGCGCGGCCCCCGACGAGGGCCATATCCTCTAGCCAGCGCTCTTGGCGAGATCCGCGGGCAAAGCCGCGCCCGAGCGCTGGGAGGGCCTTGTCTGGATCTGCGGCAGCGAGGCAGCGTTCTCAGGCCCGGGCCAGCGGGCCGGCGCTGCGTGTCCCAAAGGTCTCGCGATCACAGCAATAACTGGATGGCGGAGGGGAAGGGATTCGAACCCTCGATACGGCTTTTGACCGTATAACGGTTTAGCAAACCGCCGCCTTCAGCCACTCGGCCACCCCTCCGCGGACGCGGCGCGCGCCGCGCAAGGCCCGGCAAACGCGCACCGAATTCGCGCGATGAATATGGGCCTTCGGGCGATGAGTACTAGGGTTTCGCTCCCGGGCTGTAAAGGGCCAATCGGCCGCCCTGGGCCCCGGGACGCGGACGCGACGATCGCCGAATCTCAGCCGTAGCTCCAGGCGCGGAAGGCGCGCTCCATCCCGGCATAAGCCGCCTTGACCGCCTCCGCATCCATCGGGCTCTGATCGCACTGCCGGTTGTAGGCGTCGCGGGCATCAACGAAGGCCGCCCAGAGGTCGGCCTGCTGGACAGCGGTCGCCCCACGCCGCTCACTCTGCAGTCCTTTCGGCGTCCGCCGTTCGGCCGCCTCCAGGGCATCGCGCAGGGCGGCGGCGATCTCGGTCTCGCCCAGCGAATAGGCGTGGTTGAACGCGGCCAGGATCTTGTCGGTCAGGCGCCGGCTGTACTCCGGCACCCCGTGCGGGTTGTCCAGACCCGGGGCGGCGAGCAGGGCTTCGGCTTGGCGCATCGGCGGTTTCTCCTCGCGAGCAGCGACCGGTCGGGCCGGCCGGCGCCATGCTAGCCCCCGCCCGCTTTACGACCCCTTAACCGCGTTGCGCGGGCCATTTTTTCCACAGTTTCCGTTCACGCAAAATTAAGTGCAAAACCTTCAGCCTTAACCCTACTTGCCATGCCTCGTGACGGGAGGCGGCGTACAGGGGAGTGTCCGTGATGTTGTCGAAACGTGCAGTGGAAACCTTGCTCGACCTAGTCGAGATCAAACTGAGCTGCATCGAAGTCTACGACCGCGACGATTCGCGGGAGTTGGCGAACCTCGAGCAGTGCAAGCGCGAGCTGATCGAACTCGGTACCGGCGGCCACAGGGCAAGCGGCGAGTTCGTGCCGATGGATCGGCGCGGGCGCGGCCGCATGAGGCTGGCCCACACGGCCTGAGCCGCCGGAGGGATCAGCACGGCACCGCCATGCCGCGCTGAACCGCGGGTCGCGCGCCGACCGCCTCGAACCAGCGCAGGACGTTGGGAAACTCGCTGAGGTCAATGCCCTGCCACTCGTGGCGGGCGGCCCAGGGAAAGGTCGCGATGTCCGCGATGCTGTAATCGTTGCCGCCGAGATGGGCCGCGGCGGCCAGCCGGCCGTCGAGCACGCCGTAAAGACGCCGGGCCTCGTTGCTGTAGCGCTCGATGGCGTAGGGAATCTTCTCCGGCGCGAAGCGGCGGAAGTGATGCGCCTGGCCGAGCATCGGCCCGAAATTGCCCATTTGCCACATCAGCCATTGCAGCTGGCGATAGCGCGCCAGCGGTTCGCGGGCCAGCAGGCGTCCGGTCTTCTCCGCCAGATAGATCAGGATGGCGCCGGACTCGAACAGGGCAATCGGCGCGCCGTCCGGCCCGTCCGGATCCACGAGCGCCGGGATTTTGTTGTTCGGCGAAATCGCGAGAAGCTCGGAGGTGTACTGCTCGCCCTTGGTAATGTCGACGACCTTGACCTCGTAGGGCAGTTCCAGCTCTTCCAGCGCGATCGACACCTTGCGGCCGTTCGGTGTCCCGAATGTGTAGAGCTCGATCGCCATCTGCGCCCCCCGACGCCTCGCTGTTTGTCTGTCAATCTAGCCGCCCCGGCCGAACCGCGGCAACCGTGGCGCCGCTCAACGGGTGAGCGCCCGCTCCAGATCCACGATCAGGTCGCCGCAATGCTCGATGCCGATCGACAGGCGCAGCAGGTCGTCGGGCACCGGGCTTTCGGGCCCCTCGATGGTCGCGCGGTGCTCGATCAGGCTCTCGACGCCCCCGAGCGAAGTTGCACGGACGAAGACCCGGCAACGCCCGATCGCGGCCAGCGCGGCTTCCCGCCCCCCGGCCACGCGCAGACTCAGCATGCCGCCGAAACCGCCCTTCATCTGGCGTCGCGTCACATCATGCTGCGGATGCGCGGGCAGGCCAGGATAAAGGACTGCGCGCAACGCCGGATGCCCGTCGAAATGGCGCGCGATCGCCAGCGCGCTGGCACTGGCCCGTTCGACCCGCAGGTAGAGCGTGCGCAGTCCGCGCAGCAGCAACCAGGCTTCGAAGGCGCCGAGCGTCGCGCCAAGCCCGGTCCGGTTGTCGAGCACCCGCTGCCAGAAGTCGTCTTCGCGCGCCGTGACCAAGGCGCCCGCCAGAACGTCGCTGTGGCCATTCAGGTACTTGGTCGCCGAGTGCATGACCAGGTCCGCGCCCAGCTCGAGCGGACGGGTGAGCACGGGCGTAGCGGCCGTCGAGTCGACGACCAGCCTGGCACCGGCGGCCCGGGCCAGCCGCGCCACCGCGGCGATATCGATCACCTGCCAGGTCGGGTTGGCCGGGGTCTCGATCCAGATCAGGGTCCGCCCACCCCCGGGAGCATGCGCCAGCGCGGCTTCGAGCGCCGGCCCGTCGCCAGGATCGATTTCCTCCAGCTCCAGGCCCCAGGTCGCGGCGAAACTGCGCAGCCATTTCCGGAACCCCCAATAGACGACCGGCTGGATCATGATCCGGTCGCCCGGGCGCAGCGCCTGCACGACCGCTGAAGCCGCCCCGAGCCCCGAGGCGAACAGCGCCGCCGAAGCGCCGCTCTCCAGCCTAGCGAGCAGGGCTTCGACCTGCGCGGTGTTCGGCGTCCCGTCGCGCGCATAGCTGAAGCCGCCGGCGAGCTGGTAGTCGTCCGGCCGGCGCGCGAAGGTGGTTGAAGGCTGGATGGCCGGGACCACCGCGCCGCTCGCCGGATCGACGAAATGGTCGGCCTGAGCGACAAGGCTCTCCGGGTGGAGCGTTGCCTGTCCCTGCCTCTCCTCGGTCATGGCCTAGAGCGCGGCGAACCGCCGCGACGCGCCGATGGAACGAAGACCATCGACGGCCTCAGCGGCGCTGGTACTGGGTGGCACCGAAGAGGACCTCGCGCGCCTTGTCGTCGAAACCCTCCTTGCGCCGGTCGGCCAGCACCTCGACGCCCCGCTTGACCGCGGGCCGCCCGGCGATGCGGTCGAACCAGCGCACGAAGTTCGGATAGTCGGCGCGTTCGACCCCCTGGCGCTCGGGAAAGCGGGTCCATGGCCAGGCCGCGATATCGGCGATGCTGTAGTCCTCGCCGGCCAGGTAGGGCGCCTCGGCCAGCCGCCGGTCGAGCACCCCGTAAAGGCGCTTGGCCTCGTTGCTGTAGCGCTCCATTGCATAGGGGATCTTCTCGGGCGCGTATTGCAGGAAGTGATGGGCCTGGCCGAGCATCGGCCCCAGTCCGCCCATCTGCCACATGAGCCACTGCAGCGTGACATACCGCGTGCGCGGGTCGCTCGACAGGAAGCGCCCGTGCTTCTCGGCCAGGTAGACGAGGATCGCGCCGGATTCGAACAGCGCGAGCGGCTCGCCGTCGGGGCCGTCGGGATCTACGATCGCCGGCATCTTGTTGTTGGGCGAGATCTTGAGGAACTCGGGGTCGAACTGGTCGCCGGCGCCGATGTCGATGGGATGGACGTTGTAGGGAACGCCGAGCTCCTCGAGCATGATGTGGACCTTGTGCCCGTTGGGCGTCGCCCAGCTGTAGAGTTCGATCGCGGTCGGCTTGGTCACGGAAATTTCCTCCTCGTGCGGCTGGCTGGTCGACCCCCGTGCCCAGAGGTCGAGCCGCCGCCACGCCGGAACAAGACTGCGGCGATCACAGGACCCGTGCCACCCGGTCGAAAGGGCCGCCAGCCTACGCCGGCTCCCGGCGGCTGGGAAGTGGGATCGCGGCAACGGCTTCTGGACGGCAAAAAGAAAAAGGCCCGCGTACGGGCCTTTTTCCGCGAGAGATGTCGGTGCCGTCAATCGGCGAGCGACAGGTTCTCCGCCGAGCTCTTGCCGTTCTTCCCGGGCTGCAGCTCGTACTGGACGCGCTGGCCTTCCTTGAGGTCGTTAAGGCCAGCGCGCTCGACGGCCGAGATGTGCACGAAGGCGTCCTTGCCGCCGTCGTCGGGGCTGATGAAGCCGTAGCCCTTCACGGCATTGAACCATTTGACGGTGCCGGTAGTCATGAGGTCGTTCCCAGTAGTGGTCGTGACGCCCGACCCTTCGGCCGGACGGTTGTCGCTCTCGTGATCGATGGGAACAGCCCAAATCCGAATCCTCGAACCGGGCGCGCCCGCAACTTTCGCCGAGAGTGACTCGCGGCATATACCGCCACGACTTGCAGAATGCAACGCGCAGCGCGGAGCGACAGAAAAATCGCCCAGAACCCGCGGCCTGCCTACGACAGCTTCTTGCGCAGAACCTGATTGACCAGGCCCGGATTGGCCTTGCCCTGGGTCGCCTTCATGACCTGGCCCACGAACCAGCCGAGGACCTTCTCGTTGCCGCCCTTGAACTGCTCGACCTGCGCCGGGTTGGCGGCGACGATCTCGTCGACCAGCCGCTCGATCTCGCCGCTGTCGCTGATCTGCTTCAGCCCCTTGGCCTCGACGATCTCGGCGGCGCCGCGACCGCTCTCCCACATCTCCTCGAAGACCTCCTTGGCGATTCGTCCGGAGATGGTGCCGTCGTGGATCAGCTTGTGCAGTTCGGCCGCGGCCGCCGCAGAGATCGGCGACTCCTCGATGCCCTTGCCGGCCTTGTTGAGCGCCCCGAAGAGATCGCCGATCACCCAGTTGGCGAGATTGCCGGCGATCTCGCCGATCGGCGCGTCGACTGCCCGGCCGGCCTCGTTACAGAGCGCGTCGAAATAGTCGGCTGCCGCCTTCTCGGCAACCAGTACGCTCGCATTGTAGGGCGACAGGCCGAACTCGGCCATGAAGCGCGCCTTCTTGGCATCGGGCAGCTCCGGCAGGCTGCGCTCGATCTCGGCGATCCAATCCTCTTCCAGCTCCAGCGGCAGAAGGTCCGGATCGGGGAAATAACGGTAGTCGTGCGCCTCCTCCTTGGAGCGCATGGAGCGCGTCTCGCCG
>CAZDBC010000079.1:0-7884 GCA_964503295.1 uncultured Kiloniellaceae bacterium
AGAAACGGCATGTCGTCGTTGACGATCTCGACGACGGTGTGGCGCGAGCGCCAGCCGTCGCGCTCGGGATCGGGCGTGTAGACCCGCACCTTGGCCTCGCCCGGCTTGCGCTGCTGCGCGAGTGTCCACATCGAGACAGCGGCACCGGCCAGATTGTCCGGCGTTTCTCCCAGCAGGTCGTCGGGCGGCACATGAGCGTAGAAGGCCTGGACGAAGTCGCCCAGATAGCGCCTGACGGAGCCGCGCCCCGCGCCGCCGAGACGCTTCACCGCGAGCGTCGCCGCCTTGTCGATCAGCCTGGCTTTTTGTTTGTCCGCCGCGCTCGTCATGACGTTTCCCCCAAAGTGATGCCGTGCCGCGTTTTGTTGCCCTGCCGTGCGCCGCGCCGGCGCGCCGGCGGCCGTCTTGCTTGTCGACTAGGCTACGCGATTTGACCTGCCAGGGGCACAGCAAAGGCGAAACTTTTTTGACCGCTTGCGCCGGCCGCGAGCGGCGGCCTGAACCGCGCGACAAGAGCTTGTTAACCCAGCCGGTGTCAAATCGATCGCAGGCGACGAGCGCGCGGCCGAAGATCCCGGCCGCGAGGGACCGTGCGAAACGGGGGATGCGGTCATGTTGATGAGCGAAGTGCGTGCCGAACGTCTGCTCGGCGCGATCGAACCGGAAATACGCGCCAGCCTCTCCCCGGAACAGGAGGCCGCGATCCGCGCCGCCGTCGGCACCACCCGCTGGAGCGACCATCCGGTCGACCTGCGCCTGTCGCTGCCGATGCCGGGCCTGCACTTCTACATGGCGCTGGTCGGCGGGCGCGAGCGACGCAACGGTGAACGACGGCGTCACGAGCGGCGTTTGCACCCGCTGCTCAGTCTCGGCAACGTCGCCGTGTTCGCCCTCCTGACCCTGGTGCTCGGTCTCGGCCTGATCGGCGCGGCCGCGCTCGCTGGCGGCTTGATCTCCCTCTGAGCGGCGGGGACGTCCGGTCGCCCCCGGCCGGTCACGCCGGTTTTCACGCCTTGGCCGAGGCTATAGGCTTTCCTGCGCGCGCCGGAACGCGGCGCCGGGCGGCGGGGGAGGGTTGCCGTGGCCGACAAGACGATCCGCAAGGCTCTGGTCGCCGAATCGCGGCGCATGAACGCGCTCGGCCTCAACCAGGGCACCTCGGGCAATCTCAGCGCGCGCCACAAGGACGTCATGCTGATCACGCCGAGCGGGCTGCCCTACGAGGACATGGGCCCGGACGATATCGCTGCCATGCCCCTGTCCCGCGACGACGGCGCCTGGGACGGGCCGCACAAGCCCTCCAGCGAGTGGCGTATCCACCTCGATCTGATGAAGAGCCGCAGCGACGTCGGCGCGGTTGTGCACTGCCACGCGACCTACGCCACCGTGCTGTCGATGCTGCGCCGGGAGATCCCGGCCTGCCACTACATGATCGCCGCCTTCGGCGGACCGACCCTGCGCTGCGCCGATTACGCCACCTTCGGCACCAGTGCCCTTTCCGACAATGCGCTCAAGGCCATGGCCGGACGCAACGGCTGCCTGCTGGCCAATCACGGCATGCTGGCCGCGGGTCCCGACCTGGCACGCGCCATGTGGCTGGCGGTCGAGCTCGAGACCCTCGCGCGCCAGTACTATCACGCCCTCCTGCTCGGCGAGCCGGTGATCCTGAGCGACGCGGAAATCGCCAAGGTGCAGGCGCGCTTCGCCGACTACGGCCGACGCGAGTCGGGGGCGGCCGAACCGGCGGCGGCGCGCAGAAAGGGCAAGAACGGCAAGGGCAGCGCCAGATCGGCCGGCTGAGCCGCCGGGCGCTTCAGACGGTCCGCGGCTCGCGGGCCGGTGCGCGCAACGGCAACAGGGCGGCGAAGCCGATCAGGCCGAGGACGGCGGAAACCGCCAGCGCCGCCGTGCCCAGACCGTCCAGCAGCAGCGCGAAGACGAAGGGCGCGGCCGCCTGGCCGATGCGCGCCGGCGCCATCAGCAGGCCCTGCCGGTAGCCGTAGCCGGCTGGCCCGAAGATGGCGAGCGGCAGAGTGCCCTTGGCGATGGTCAGAATGCCGTTGCCGGCGCCGTGCAGACAGGCAAAAAGCGCCGCGACCGGGCCGCCGAAGGCGAGCAGCAGAACGGCGCCGAACGGATGGGCAAGCGTTGCCAGGCGCGCCGAGAGCAGCGGATGGAAGCGCTGCAGCAACCCGAACTCGAGAAGCCGGGCGGCGACCTGCGCCGGCCCGACCATCGCCGCGGCCGCGACCGCCGCCGCGGCCGTCGCGCCGGCGTCCTGGAGCAGGCGCGGCAGATGGGCGGCCATGGCCGTGCTGGTGAACCAGGTGACGGCGAAGACCACGGCGAGGAGAACGAGTGCCGTGCGCGGCTGCTGGCCGGTGCCCGGCGCTGGTGCCTCCACGTCCGCCGCCGCCGGCGTGGCCGCTGTCGCCGGGCTGCTGTGACGCGCGCCGCGCGGAATGGCGAAGCGGTTGAGCGGCAGGCCGATCAGGAGGTGGGCGCCGGCCCAGGCGAGGCAGGCGCCGCGCCAGCCGAGCTCGGCCTCGAGCAGCGCGCTGAGCGGCCAGCCGACGGTGCTGGCCAGGCCGGCGAGCAGGGTGATGCCGGTGATCGGGCCGCGCGCGCCCCGGCCATAGAGCCCGGCAAGGGTCGAAAAGGCGGCCTCGTAAAGACCGCCCGCCATGGCGGCACCCATCACCAGCCAGGCCAGGACCAGCGAGACCGGCCCCTGCGACGCCGCCAGAAGCCCGAGGCCGGCAGCGAACACCAGGCTGGTCAAGGCCAGCAGGTCGCGCCCGCCGAAACGGTCTATGCGCCGGCCGGCCCACGGCCCGAGCACGGCAGTCAGCACCAGCGCGCCCGAGAAGGCACCGTAGACCCACGCGGTCGAAAGCCCCAGGTCGCGCGCCATGGGCGCGGCCAGAATCGCCGGCAGGTAATAGCTCGAGGCCCAGGCCAGCGTCTGGGTCGTCCCCAGGGCGAGTACGACTCCGAATCGTTTGCGCGCCATCATGTCTGGCTATGACGGCCGCGATGCAACGACAAGCGCAGCCGACGCAGGCCGGCCATGCGCGCTCCGCCTCACCGTCCGGTCCCGGCCGCCTCTCGTCCCGTCGCGGCGTCGTCCGGGCAGCCGCAACCTGCCCGGCCCGCGGATTTCGCCGCCGCGTCGGCCAGGCAGCAGGCGGCAAGCTCGCTGTTCGCCGGCTCGGCCGCGGGTCCGCCGCAGCAGCCCGTCGCGAGCTCGCTCCAATCGCCGGTCGTGCAGACGCCGGTTTTCGGAAGCACCAGTCGGACGTCGCGCGCGGCCGCGTGGTCGCCGGCGAGTTCGGCCGCGATCGAGCGCACCTGCTCGTAGCCGGTAAGCAGCAGGAAGGTGGGCGCGCGGCCGTAGCTCTTCATGCCGGCAATGTAGAAGCCGCCTTCCGGATGGGCCAGGTCGGCCGCGCCGTGCGGCGGCACCGTGCCGCAGGAGTGCAGGTTCGGGTCGATGAGCGGCGCCAGCGCACGCGGGCACTCGAGTTTCGGGTCGAGCTCGAGCCGGAGTTCCGACAGGGGTGCGAGATCGGGCCGGAAGCCGGCCGCGACCACCATTTGGTCGACGTCGAGCGACCCGGGCGCAGCGTCCGCCCGGCCCGCGACGCGCAGGGCATCGCCGACGATCGACAGCGCCTCGACCCGGAACGGGGCGAGGACCTCGACCCGGCCCGCTTCGACCAGACGGCGCAGCCGCAGGCCGAGCGCGCCGCGTGCCGGAAGGGCGTCGCGCGCCCCGCCGCCGAAGACCCCTGCCGGATCGCTCCGGCGCCGCAACCAGACGACCTCGGTGCCGGGCTCGCGCTCGGCCAGCGTCACAAGATCGATCAGCGCGCCGGCGGCGGAATGGCCGGCGCCGAGCACCGCGACGCGGCGTCCGGCGTAGCGCCTCCGCTCCCTGCCGAGCACATCCGGCTGGCCGTAACGCAAACGGGCAGCCACTGCCGGGGTTCGCTCGCCGAGGGCCGGCAGGCCGTCGGCCCCGGCCGGCGCCGGTCGCTCCCAGGTCCCGGTAGCGTCGATGACGGCCCGCGCGAGCAGGTGCTCCGAACCGCCGTCGGGGCTCTCCAGCCAGATCCGGAAGGGGGCAGTCTCGCGCCCGGCGTCGCGCAGACGCCCGATGCCGTGGCGCGCGATGCCGCGCACCCGCGTGCCGAGCCGCAGGCCGGCCGCGATCGCCGGGGTCGCGGCGAGTGGCTCGAGGTAGTGCGCGACCAGTTCGGCCCCGGTCGGATGATGCTCCGCCGGCGGCGCCTGCCAGCCGCGCGCGGTCAGCAGGCGGCGCGCCGCCTCGTCGATGCAGTAGCGCCAGGGGGAGAAGAGGCGGACATGGCCCCAGGCGCGAACCGCCGCGGCCGGCTGCGTGCCGGCCTCGAGAATCACCGTTCTCAGGCCGCGTTCGTGCAGGTGGCTGGCGGCGGCCAGGCCGGCCGGCCCGGCGCCGATGACAGCGATGGGAAGCTCGTCGCGCATGGATACATTCCTCGTCTAGGCATCGATGGACGATGCATTGAAGCCAAAAAAATGTCGCGGTTCAGCAGCAGCCCCCCTTCACGCCGCGCCGCTGCGCGGCGGTGCCGAGCACGGCCTTGCTGTTCACGATGCAGTCGGTGATCTCGA
The DNA here is from genome assembly GCA_964503295.1 of uncultured Kiloniellaceae bacterium. Classification (GTDB taxonomy): domain Bacteria; phylum Pseudomonadota; class Alphaproteobacteria; order Kiloniellales; family Kiloniellaceae; genus CAZDBC01. Next base: position 4,660 of record CAZDBC010000079.1, read on the forward strand.
GCCAGGCCGAGACCGCGACCTGGAAGGCCTCGCGCCCCTTGTCGGTAAGGGCATAGACCTTGCGCTGGCGGCCCTGCACGGTCTCGCTGGTCGCGCTCAGGTAGCCGCCCGCCTCGAACTCCTTGAGCATGGGGTAGATGGTGCCCTCCGAGGGACTGCAGCAGCCGCCGGTGGTCTGCTCGACCGCCTTGGCGATCTCGTAGCCGTGCATGGCCCCGCGGTGCAGCACGCACAGCACGAAGAACTTGGACAGCGACATCTTGATGGTGCCGTTCCAATAGGCCCGGTCGCCGTAGTCGGGCGCGGGGCGCGGTACGGGACGCAGGCGGGCGGGCGTATTCTCGGGCGCGGAGGACATGGCGCCCTTCTATACCTCGAAGGGCGATGCGTCAAGCGCGCAGTGCGCTCCGCACCCCTCGGCGCGGCGGGGAACCGCCGGCCCGGTCAGAAGCGGCGGGTTTCGCCCGGCTCCATCACCACGACCTCGCCCTCCCAGTCGCCGAGCGCCTGCCTGAACTGCTCGGGCGTGCCCTTGAGCGGGGCGAATGTGCCGTAGTGCATGGGCACCGCGACCGGGGTCTTCAGCAGCTCGCGCAGGGCATGGGCGGCGTGCGCCGGGTCCATGGTGAAGTGGCCGCCGATCGGCAGCATGGCGACGTCCGGCCGGTAGTAGCTGCCGATGAAGGCCATGTCGGCGAACACGCCGGTGTCGCCGGCGTGGTAGAGCTTGCGCCCGTCCTCCAGCTCGATGACGTAGCCGGCCGGCTCGCCGCCCGGATAGATCTTGGGCATGCCGTTGGTCGCGGCCTCCCACAGCACTTCCGAGCTGTGCTCGGCATGGGTCATGGTGATGGTGATGCCCTCCAGCGGGGTGATCGGTCCGCCCTTGTTGAAGCGGATCAGCTGCTCGCCGGGCACGATGCCGAGGGTGCGGAAGGTGTGGCCCATGTCGGCGTTGAGCGCGACCTTGGCGCCGGTCAGCTCGGCCAGCCGGGGCGTGTCGCCGATGTGGTCGCCGTGCCCGTGGGTGACCAGGATCAGGTCGACCGGACCGATCGCCTCCAGGTCCTTCAGGTTCTCCGGCGTCACCGGATTGCGGCTGATGAAGGGGTCGATCAGGATCGTCTTGCCGCCCGGCGTGACGATCTTGAACGCCGACTGCCCGTACCAGGTGACCTCGGCCGCCTCGGCCGCGGGCACCGCACCGGCCCAGCCGAGCGCCAGGGCAAGTCCGAGCGCGAGCGGTGCGGCGCCGGCAGAACGGCGCATGAGCGCGGCGAATGTCATGGAAGGTCTCCCTGTCGGGTTGGCGGTTCATTCGCGGTTTCGGTCGAGTGCGAGGGTAGCACGATCGCGGCGCGCGGTCAGAAAGAACGAGCCGGCCGCGCAGTAATGGCCACGACGGCCGCATCCGCCCGAGAGCGTGGTCTACGACATGACGAAAGCAGCAGGAGCCCAAGATCGATGAGCCGCGGCAGAGGCAACCGCCTCGCATCTCTCAGTTGCCAGCCGGTGACGTGCCGGCGAGCCCGCCTCAAGCGTCGGCGTCTCGGGCATGCGCAGCCCGGCCGCGGTCGAGCACCGTGTGGGCGCCGTATTCCACGGTGGCCTCGTTGTTCAGGATCTTCTCGTAGTAGTCGAACAGCGTTTCCGAGCCATACGACGGCGTCGCATCCGCGTCGTAGCAACCGGTCGCCGGATCGAGAACCAGCATGGACTCGGTCGCATAGTAGTGACCGATGCGCGCCAGCTCGGCCTTTGCGGCAAGTGCGGGACGGACGCGGCCCAGTCCTGAAAGGACGCCGGCAACGGTCGTCAAGGCCGCCACCGGAACCTTGCGAAAACGTGGTTCGCGTCCGAGCAGCGCAAAAAGCCGCTCCCCCTGCTCGCGCGGCGTGAAGGCCGGGCCCGGCCCGCCGATGGGCAGGGTCCGGTTCCACCGCGCCGGGTCCTCGAGGCATTCGGCGATGAACCGGGCCAGATCGCCGTCGCTGATCGGCTTGCAGGCCGTCAGCCTCCCGTCCCCGAAGACCAGGAACGGCTTGCCTCGCCTTACGCGTTCGATCTGGCCTGACAGGGACTTGAAGAAGGCGGTCGGCCGCACGATCGAGTATCGCATGCCGGACTCTCGCAAGGCCGCCTCGAAGGCGAGCTTCGCCCGCTGGAAGGCAAGGCGCGGCTTCTGCACGCAGATCGCCGAAACCACCACCATGTGCGGGACGCCTGCCGCCTTGGCGACAGCCAGGGCGTCGAGATTGGCCTGATAGTCGATCGCCCAGGCGTCGTCGGGAGCGCCGGTGCGCGACGCCAGGCATGAGACGACGGCGTCGAAGCGCTCGTCGCGAAAGCCGTCCTTCCTGAGAGAGTCGGGATCGGTCACGTCGCAGGCGCGCAGTGTGACCCCGGGAATGGCCGAGTCCATCGCGTCAGCCGCGCGGCGCGGGCGCACGAGACCGATGACGTCGTGCCCGCGGCGCGCCAGCGCCGCAACCGCGGCCCGGCCTACGGTGCCGGTCGCGCCGAGCACCACGACCCGCCGCGACGGACGCGCTGCATCAGCCTGTTTGGTCGCGTGCTTCTCGGTCATCGGGCGCCGGTGGCGGTGTCCGCATGGCGGCAGCCTAGGCTCTGGACCGCCCGGCCGTCACGCTCTTCGCTCGTTGCTGTCGGCGCAAGATCCGCAGCCGCCCCACGCCGAGAACGACGATCGCCAGAGTGGAGCGCCATGATGACGCAACCGACGTTCCTGATTTTCGCGGATCGACGGCAGAACTCATGCCTTGGTCTGACGAATTCGAGCGACCACGAGAATCGCTCGGCTCGGAAGAGTATAGTGTTTGAGGAAGTGATTGGAGCGGGCGATGAGATTCGAACTCACGACCCCAACCTTGGCAAGGTTGTGCTCTACCCCTGAGCTACGCCCGCGTCCTGTTCCGGCGGCGCGGCCCGTCTCGGGCCCGTCCGGTGGGGTACGCCCGTCGCCGGGCGGATCGGGACTTTACCGTTTTCGCCCGCGCTTGCAAGCCTTCCGTGGGCTCCGGCATAACCCCGTTGGAAAAGCCTAAGCGCCAGCGCTGAAGGAAGGATTAAGCCATGCCCCAGCCACCCGCAACCGAGCGTTTCGACACCGCCGCCGGCGCTTCGGAGGCGACCGGCGTGGACGAGCACGGGGCCGATTCGCCCGAGGGCCTGCCGACCAGCCCGGAAGCCCTGTTCGCCCGCCTG
>CAZDBC010000079.1:7894-9925 GCA_964503295.1 uncultured Kiloniellaceae bacterium
GGCCGAGCTCGGCATCGCACAGCAGACCGTGCGCCACCCGCCGGTCTACACCGTCGAGGAGGCCAAGGCGCTGCGCGGCGAACTGCCCGGCGCGCACATCAAGAACCTCTTCCTGCGCACGAAGAAGGGCGCCATGTGGCTGGTCGTCAGCCTGGAGGACCGGGCGCTCGATCTCAAGAAGCTGGGCGATCTGCTGGGTGCCGGGCGCTTTTCCTTCGGCAGCGCCGGGCGCCTGATGACCCACCTCGGCGTGCGGCCGGGCGCGGTCACTCCCTTCGCGGTGATCAACGACCGCGACAATCTCGTCAGACTGGTGATCGACTCCGCCCTGCTCGGGCACGAACGGGTCAACGCGCACCCGCTGGTCAACGACATGACCACGGCGGTCAGCCCGGCCGACCTGCTGCGCTTCGCCGAGGCCGAGGGGCACCCGGCCGAGATCGTCGACCTGGGCCAAGCCGAGCGCTGAAGCGGCCGACGCGGGGCCGCAAGGAGGGACGGCCGGCGCGGGGTTGCTTCGCGCGCCGGAAACCGCCATTTAAGTTCCAATAATAGACGAACGGCAGAGGGCGCCGCCCCAGGGCGGGCCGGCCGTTTCTCCGACGCAAGCTGCACCAGTGCGGGGTTTCAGAGAATCATGGAGCATATCATCGGAGCGGGACCGGGAACGGCGGGCGGCCAGGGCGCCGCCGCGACCGCCGGGGCACCCGCGGACGTCATCAAGGACGGCAGCCAGACCACATTCGCCAAGGACGTGATCGAGGCCTCCATGCAGGTGCCGGTCATCGTCGACTTCTGGGCCCCCTGGTGCGGCCCCTGCAAGCAGCTCGGCCCGGCGCTCGAGAAGGCGGTGCGCGCCGCCGGCGGCCGGGTCAAGCTGGTCAAGATCGACGTCGACCAGAACCAGGCCCTGGCCGGGCAGCTGCGCATCCAGTCGATCCCGACGGTCTACGCCTTCTATCAGGGGCAGCCGGTGGACGGCTTCCAGGGCGCTTTGCCCGAAAGCGAGATCAAGGCCTTCGTGGACCGCCTGAGCGGTAGCGGCGGCGGCGGCGACGTGATCGCCGAGGCGCTGGAGCAGGCCGAGGCGGCGCGGAGCGGTGGCGATCTGGCGACCGCCTCGGCGCTCTACGGCCAGATCCTGCAGCACGACAACGCCAACGAGGCGGCGACCGCCGGACTCATCCGCTGCCACCTGGATTCGGGCAACCTGGACGAAGCCAGAAAGCTCTATGACGGGCTGCCCACGAACCTCAAGTCGAGCGCGGCCGTCGGCTCGGTGAAGGCGGCCATCGATCTGGCCGAGCAGGGCGCCCAGGCCGGCGACGTCTCCGAGCTGATGGGCCGAATCGCACACAATCCAAACGACCACCAGGCGCGTTTCGACCTGGCGATGGCCCTGCACGCGGCCGGCCAGCGCGAGGCGGCGGCCGACGAGCTGCTCGAGATCGTGCGCCGCGACCGGGGCTGGAACGACGAGGCGGCGCGCAAGCAGCTGGTGACCTTCTTCGAGGCCTGGGGACCGCAGGACGAGGTGACCCAGAGCGCACGCCGGCGCCTGTCCTCGGTCCTGTTCTCCTGAGCGGGCGCGCCATGGGCCGGACCGCGTTCGATCCAAGCTTCGAGGACCTGCCCGGGCTGATCCCGATCTTCCCGTTGTCGCGGGCGCTGCTGCTGCCGGGCGGGCGCCTGCCGCTCAACATCTTCGAGCCGCGCTATCTGGCCATGCTCGACGACGCGCTGGCCGGTGACCGCATGATCGGCATGGTGCAACCGAGCACCGAGCCCGAGGACGAAGGCGCCGCGCCGGAGATCTACCGGACTGGCTGCGCGGGGCGCATCACGGCATTCAACGAAACCGAGGATGGGCGCTATCTCATCACCCTGTTCGGCGTCATCCGCTTCGACATCGTGCGCGAGTTGGAGGGCAAACCCTATCGCCAGGCCATGCCGGACTACAGCCGCTTCCGCGCCGACCTGGAGGAGGACGCGCGGCCGATCGACCGCAAGCGGCTGCTCGCCGTGCTGAGC
>CAZDBC010000080.1:0-9866 GCA_964503295.1 uncultured Kiloniellaceae bacterium
GAAAGAAGGGGGAATTCGACCCGGCATTGATCTCTCCGACCGGCTCGGGGTCGTCCGGGCCCAGCAGCGGCGCTTGCCGGGTTGCGTTGTCAGAGTCCTGGAGCGGCATGGGGGCTCGTCCTGGCATCGATGTCAGTAGGCTTCGCCGTAGATGCGGCAGATCTCGTCGGGCTCGCGACCCTCGAGCATCGAGATCTCGCCGCGCTTGTGCATGAGATAGGCTTCGCAAAGAACCGGTCCGAGCCACTCGCGCGCGACCGCGTCCGCCTCGAGGGCCTCGAGCGCCTCCGGCAGCGAGCGCGGAAGATCCTGGATGCCAAGCTCCTTTCGTCCGTCGGCGCCCAGTTCGTCGGGGTCCCGGTCGGTGATGGCCGGGGTGGGCAGAGACTCGCGAAGCCCCTGAAGCCCGGCAAAGACGAGCATGCCAAGCTGGAGATACGGGCTGGCGGCGGCATCGGCGGCGCGAAACTCGAGATTGTAGCGGGGGGCGGGATCGACGTCGGGGAACTCAGGGACCGGGCAGATGCGCAGCAGCGCCTCGCGGTCGCGCAGGCCGAGATTTCCCCAGTAGGCCGACCAGGAATGCGGCTTCAGGCGGTCGTAGGACAGGAGGCTGGGCGCGGTGACCGCACAGAGCGCGCGGGCGTGGCGCAGCACGCCGGCGGCGAAGGCCCCGGCGGCGGACGACAGGCCCCCTGCCCCGGCCGGATCGTAGGTTACCGGGCGCCCCTTCCGATCGCGCAGACTGAAATGAAGGTGAACGCCGTTGCCGACGGCGCCGCGGGTCACGACGGGCGAGAAGCTGGCCCTCAGTCCGTGCCTGCGGGCAATGGACCGGCAGATCTCGCGCAGCTTGACCGCGCGGTCCGCGGCGACCAGTCCGGCGGCCGGATAGAGCGTCACCTCGTACTGGCGCTGGCCGTACTCTGGCAGGAAGGTATCCGGCTCGAGGCCGTTGGCGCGAAGAGCGGCCAGGAACTCGGTTATGAAAGGCGCCACGCCGCGCAGCGAGCTGATGGCATAGGAATCGCCGCTGCGCTCCTCGGCACCGGCCAGATGAAACTCATGCTCGAAGCTGGCCAGGACCGTCAGTCCGGCCTCGGACTCCAGCGCAGCCAGCGCCCGCTTCAGGAACGAGCGCAGGCAGCAGTGCCAGGGCTGGCCGTCCAGCGTCAGTATATCGCCGAGAAACCAGTGCTCGGCCGGTCCGCCGTCGGCCGGCTCGAGCCGAACCTCGCCCTCCTCCGCCGGTACCAGCATAAGGTCGCCGAACGGCCCGAACGGGGTCGCCGGAATTCCGCCCAGGCAATTGATCATTACATTGGTCGGCGTCCAGCCGACGCCGAAACGGCGCCGCCGCTCCAACTCGCTGGCAGGAAATCCCTTTCCGCGCACCTGCCCGGCGATGTCGCAGCAGCAGATCGAGATCAGTTCGTCCTGTACGTTGGTCACGAGGCCCCCCTTACAAGCTCGAAACTTTTTTTTGGCCTTGCCCGCGGGCGGGCGACTGGCACCCGCCCGCGGACGGCGCGGCCGTTACTCCGGACGCCAGATCTGCTCGACGTTGAACTTGCCGCCCTGCACCGAGATGATCGACACGGGCTTCGGGGGCACCATGGTCTCGCGCGTGTAGGAAATCTTGCCCGTGACCGCGGGATAGTCGCGGGTCGCTTCCAGGGCATCCCGGATCACCTTCGGGTCCGCGCTGCCGGCGTTCTCGATCGCATTGGCGATCAGGCCGATGGCGTCGTAGCCGAGCGGCGCAAAGGAGTTCTCCGGCGGATTGCCGTGGAACTCGGTGTAGTCGTCGATAAAGGCCTGCACCTCCGGCCGGTCGTCAGCCAGATATGTGTGGCTCGAGAAGAAGACGTCGTTGGCGAGTTCCGGACCAGGCACGGTCGAGACAAGCTGGGTGTCGAAGCCGTCGCCCGAGACGATCGGCATGTCGATGCCGGACTCGCGGATCTGGCGAACGGTCAGGCCCGCCTCGCTCGGAATCGCCGAGATGAACACGCCGTCCGGCGCCGGGTCGGTCGCCTCCAGCCGGGCGATCTGGGCCGAGAAGTCGGTGTCGCCCATCATGAAGAAATCCTCGTCGACGATCTCGCCGCCGCGCTCGATGAAACGCTCCTTGAAGAACTTCGTCAGCGCCCGCGTGAAGTCCATCGAGTCGTCGGTCCAGACGTAGACCCGGCGCAGTCCGAGCTCGTCGTAGGCGTAGTCCGCGATGGCGTAGGACTGGTCGTCGTCGCCGAAGGCGGTCATGAACATGTACTCGCCCACCCAGGTCGGCAGCATCGGGTGCGTAGCGCCGGAGGTGACGAAGGGGATGCCCGCCTCCTGGAAGGTCGGAGCGGCGGCCATCACGAAGGTGGTGTCGGACTGCCCGAAGCCTGCCACGACCCCTGCGGACACGGCCTCCTGCGCCGCCGTCGCGGTCACCTGCTGGTCGGTACGGGTATCGAAAGTGACGAGCTCGATCGGGCGTCCCAGAACGCCGCCCCGTTCGTTGATCTGTTTCACGTGCAACTGGGCCCCCTTCAGCGAGGGGCCGTCGAGCGACGACAGTCCGCCGGTCAAGGAGTAGAGAGCCGCCACCTTGATCGGCTCCTGGGCCTGAACGGCAAACGCCGACAGGCTCGCGGCCAGCGCAGCGGCGCCGACAGCAATCATCTTACGTGAACGCATATCATACCTCCCGTTCTTCGACGTGTGGAGCAGGCCGGATGACCTGCTCGCCGGAGTCGGGCCTCTCGGCCCGGCTTGCGGCAGCGGCCGGCGGTCGCAGAAAGCGCGGCTCGCCGCTGCCGAAAAAGCCTTGTGGACGAAGCAGAAGTGTGGCGATCAGCATTGCGGCAACGATGATCGGCACCAGGCCATAGGCGCCGGTCGCCTGCTCGATCGGGCGCAAGAGCTCGCTGAGCAGGGTGATGACGACGGCGGCCAGGGCGCTGCCGACGAGGCTGCCGCTGCCGCCGATCACAACCATCACGACCAGCATGAAGGCCAGGGCGATCCCGAACGAGCTCGGCGTCAGGTTGGTCAGCAAGTGTGCCCAGAGCGCGCCGCCGACGCCGGCGAAGAATGCGCCGAGCGCGAAGGCTGCGAGCTTGGCGCGCGCCCGTTCCACCCCCATGCAGGCAGCCGCCATTTCATTGTCGCGCATGGCCAGCAGGCTGCGTCCCACGGAGGAGTGCTTGAGCCGCCAGCAGACGAAAAAGGTGACCGCCAGCCAGCCAAGGATCCACCAGAGATCGGTCTGGCGCGGGATGCCGTTCAGCCCGAGCGCGCCGCGGGTCACGCCGTCCGCGTTGTTCACCACCACGCGCATGATGATGATCAGACCGATCGTCGCAACGGCGAGATAATGGCCGCGCAGGCGCAAGACGGGGAAGCCGGCAACGATCGCCACTGCCATTGCCACCAGGCCGCCGGCCAGGGTTGCCGGAAACAACGTCCACTGCGCGTCGGCCAGCCAAACGGGCAGGTCGGGCAGCATGAAGCCCTTGCGGTTGGCGGGAAATGTCAGGATCGCGGCGACGTATCCGCCGACCATCATGAAGGCGGGATGGCCGAGCGAGAACAGCCCGGTCAGGCCGTTCGAGAAGCTGAGACTGACCGCCAGAATGGCGTAGATGCCGGCGAAGCCGATCACCGTTCGCTGATAGCCGCTGAAGCCGACCTCTCCGTAGGCGGCGAGGGCCACGCCGGCGACGGCGAGGGCAATCCAGGCGATATGGCGCCGCCCCAGAGTCACGCCCGTTCCTCCGCGGTGCGGCCGAGCAGGCCGTTGGGCAGCACCAGCAGAATCAGGATCAGAAGGCCGAAGACGAAGGCATCGCGGTAGGAGCCATAGGCGGCGGGCAGCAGGCCGACGAACAACACCTCGGCGAAACCGAGCAGGTAGCCGCCGAGAACGGCGCCGGCCAGGCTGCCGACGCCGCCGATGACGGCGGCGACGAAGGCCTTGAGGCCCGGAAGGAAGCCCATCAGCGGATCGATCTGCCCGGCCCGGCCGGCCCACATCAGGCCGGCAATGCCGGCCAAAGCGCCGCCGATTCCGAATGCCGCCGTGATCGCGCGGTTGATGCGCACGCCCATGAGCTGCGCGGCGAGCGGATTCTCGGCGGTAGCGCGCATGGCGATGCCCAGCCGGGTGCGGCGAACGAAGAGCGTCAGGGCGATCAGGATGACCAGCGTCGAACACACGATCACCACTTCGAGAACCGCGAGGCGCGCACCCCCGATCTCCACGTTGGCGCGCAGCCAGCCCGGCAGATTGAACGGGCGCGGCTGGCCGGAAAGCAGCAGCACGCCGAGATTCTGCATGAGGATCGAAACACCGAGCGAAGTGATGAAGCCGTTCACCTGCGGTGCGCCGCGTTGCGGCCTGAAAGCGACAAGGTCGATCAGCATGGCGACGATCGCGCCGATGGCGAGGACCGAGACCAGAGCGGCCCAGAGCGGAAGATCGAAGACCAGAAGCACCGCCAGCGCCGTGAAGGCACCGACCATCATGACGTCGCCGTGGGCGAAATTGATCAGCCTGACGATGCCGTAGATCATCGAGAAACCCACGGCGATCAGCGCATAAACGGAGCCGAGAACGAGACCGTTGGTCAACTGCTGGACGAGGTAGCTGTCGATCACGGCAGCGCCTCCGGCGGGCGGTTCGATTCCGTGTCCGGCTGGGCGGGCGAAAGTCCGAGATAGGCTTCCCGTACGCGCGGGTCGTCGGCCAGCTCGTCTGCCTTTCCGGACAGGCGGACCTCTCCTGATTCAAGAACGTACGCGCGATCGGCGATCTCCAGGGCCATGGCCGCGTTCTGCTCGACCAGAAGGACGGTCGTGCCTTCGCTGCGCACGCGCTGCACGATGTCGAAGATGGTATCGACCATCTGGGGCGCGAGCCCGAGGGAGGGCTCGTCGAGCAACAGCAGCCGGGGCCGGGACATCAGCGCCCGGGCCATGGCCAGCATCATCTGCTCGCCGCCCGACAACTGTCCCGCGGACCCGCCGGCGCGTTCGCGAAGGATCGGGAAAAGGTCGCCGAGTGCCGCCATGTCGCGCGCGACCTCCGGGTCGCGCCGGAGAACGGCGCCGATCCGCAGGTTCTCCTCGACCGTCATGCTGCCGAAGATCTGACGCCCCTCGGGACAATGGGCGACGCCGGCGGCGACAATACGATCGGGTGGCAGGCGGGCAAGATCGAGCTCCCGTCCATCGAACGTCAGCCGCATGTTGCCGCGCCGAGGCCGCAGCAGGCCCGAGACGGTCAGCAGCGTCGAGGTCTTGCCGGCACCGTTGGCGCCGAGCAAGGCGACGATCTCGCCTGACTCGACCCTCAGGTCGAGCCCGAAGAGGACCTGCGAGCGGCCGCGCCAGACATCGACGCCCTCAAGCCTCAGCATGGCTTCGCCTCCGCTGCCTGGCGCTGCCCAGATAGGCGGCGATGACGGCGTCGTGGCGCTGGATCTCCTCCGGCACGCCTTCGGCCAGGAGAAGGCCGCGATTAAGCACCTGGATGCGCCGGCACAGCGACATGACCAGGCGCATATCATGCTCGACGACCACCAGTGCGGGCGCATCGTCCGCGGCGACGAGGTCAGCCAGCGTCTCCTTGAGCGCCTCGGTCTCGGCCGGGTTCATCCCGGCGGCCGGCTCGTCGAGCAGGAGAACCCGGGGCGTGGTCGCAAGGGCGCGGGCGATCTCCACCTTGCGCTGAAGTCCGTAGGGCAGATCGCCTGCGCGGCGATCGATCAGGGCGGAAAGGCCCATCCGTTCGAGCAGTCCCGCCGCGCGCTCGCGCAATCGCCGCTCGCGCCGCGCCGTGCCGGCAATGTCTATCACGGTCGCGAGCCAGCCCGGCCCCTCGTGCATATGCAACCCGACCGCGACGTTCTCCCAGACGGAGAGGTCGCGAAACAGACGGCTGTTCTGAAAGGTGCGCGCTATGCCGGCCCGGGCGAAAAGCTCCGGCCGCGCGCCGGTCAGATCGGTCGGTCCAAGGCGCACCTGGCCCGCCGAAGGGCGCAGCACGCCGGTGAGGAGATTAAAGGCGGTGGTCTTACCGGCACCGTTCGGCCCGATCAGCCCGAGCAGTTCGCGGGGGCGCAGCGCGACCGAGTAATCCTGCAGCGCCACCACGCCGCCGAACCGCTTGGTCAGGCCCTCGGCCCGTAAGACGCCGGCCTGCTCGCTCGTCATCGCTGCTCCCCGTCCGCCTCCTGTGACCGGCATCTCCGACCGGCTTTGTAATCAAAGTTACAGATTGCGCATAAGCGGATCAATCCGGAAGAATCCATCCGATCATTCGAAGGCCTACTTGTCGCCTTTGGCCGCGCCGTCGGCGGACAGGGCCGCTCGATGCTGCTCAATGATCTCGACCCGCCTGCGCGCGTTGGACCAGACCTGCTCGTCATAGGTCTGGGCCATGACCTCGACCAGGGCCAACATCCCCACGAGACTGTCCCAGCGCGACGGGCCGTCGACGCGCGCGCGGAACACCAGATCAGCCGCCTCGGCTGCGTCCGACATCCACTGGTCGGTCACCAGCACGACCTTCACGCCACGCTCCGCGGCCAGGCGAACAGTGGTTACCGTGTCGCGCTGATAGCGGCGTATGTCGAAGGCGACCAGGATGTCGCGCCGGCGCAGGTCGGCCAAAAGATCGGCCCGGCGGATCAGGTCGTGGTCGATCAGGCGGACGCGGGGGCGCATCTTGCGCAGGTGGAAATCCAGGTGGCGCGCCGCGATGTCGGTGAAGTCGCCGCCGAGCAGGTAGATATCGCGCCGCTCGTCGCTGAGGAGCTCAACGAGGCGATCGAGCTCCTCTCGCTCGCACATGGACAGGGTATCGCTGATCGTGGCCGCGAGCCGCTGACCGAGCGCGGCGACGCCGGTCGCGCTGCTGCTGGTCTCCGGCGGGCGGGTCAGGGGGTACTGAGCCTGGGCTTCAAGCTCCTCGCGCAGCGTCCGGCGGAAGTCGGCATAGCCGTCGAAGCCGAGCTTGGCGATGAAACGCAGAATCGTCGGCGCGCTGACCCCCGCGCGTTCCGCGAACAGCGCGACGGTATCGATGCCAGTTGTCGGGTAGCGCGCGAGCAGGGCGCGCGCGGCCTTGCGCTCTGAATTGGTCAGGGAGGGCAGACCTGCGGTGATGCGATCGGCGAGCGTTGGCGGGCGGTCGAGCTTGCTGGCGGCCATTCTGTTCGCTCCGGGCGACGCCTCGCCCTTCGGGCGTCCCGACGGTACGTGAGCATCGTTACGGAGTTGCCGTTTTCATGCAATCCTGTAATGCTGGTTACAAGCGTTCCGAGGCCAGTTCTGGAGGTGTCCGATGTCCGAATCCCTGCCCCCCATCGATGCCCCCGGTGGTCGCTACCGCGAGCGCGCGATCGTGCCGGCGCGCACGGCGCTCTTGTCGATCGACATGCAAAACGCCGAGTTCAGCCGCGAACGCCTCGAGCGGGCCCGGCGGGGCGACGAGGCGGAGGCCCGGCACCGCTATTTCCTCGACCGGCTCGACCGCATCGTCCTGCCCAACCAGCAGCGGCTTCAGGCGGCCGCCCGCAAGGCCGGGATGGAGGTCATCTTCACGGTCATCGAGAGTCTGACCCAGGACGGACGCGACCGCAGCCTCGACCACAAGATCTCGCGCATCCACCACCCCAAGGGCTCCTGGGAGGCGCAGGTCATCCCCGAGGTGGCTCCGCAAGGCGACGAGATCATCATTCCCAAAACCGCCTCGGGCATCTTCAACGCGACCAACTTCGAGTACGTGCTGCGCAACCTCGGCATCGAGTTCCTGGTGATGTACGGGGTGATGACCGATCAGTGCGTGGAATCGACGATCCGCGATGCCGCCGACCGCGGCTTCATGGTCACCCAGATCGACGACGCTTGCGCGGCCGAGACCGAGACCGGCCATCAGCGTTCGATCGAGGCCATGCGCGGCCACTACTGCCGCACGCGCAGCGCCGCCGAGATGATCGAGGAGATTAAGGCGCTGGTTCCCGCCTGACCGGCTCAGCCGGCGGCGCGTCCTACTGCCGGACGAGCGGCTGGTGCGCGCAGCGGAACGACCCGCCGACCATGCAGGGAACCCGGTAAGGGATGCGGATGACCTCGAAGCGCCGCTGCTCGAGCGCCTGCGCGACCGGGTCGAGCGGCTCTTCCGAAGGCACCACCACGGTATGCTCGTCGAGCACCAGGTTGTTGCAGGCCATATGCGCCTTCGCCAAGGCCTTGGGCACCTCGATCACGTCCCAGTCGCGCATGAAATCGGGCAGGCCTTCGGGAAGCGCCTCCAGGCTTGCTACGGCAACGCCTTCGCGCGCCGTCATCAGCACGCAGTCGAGGTGCGGGAACATGGGGTCGATCTTGACCATGCGAACCTCGTAGTCCGGACCGAGCACGTGCCGCAGCCAGCGGGCGCCTTCGGGATTGCTGCAGCCGCCGGAATGGCCGACCAGGATGCGGCGGCCCAGGACGAAGACATCGCCGCCCTCGAGATAGCCCCAGCCGGGGCCTTCCTTGGAATCGTCGGCGCCGCCGTCGGGCTGGGCGAAGTAGCGCGCGCCCCGCTCCATGGTTCCGGCCAGAATCTCCCGAATGGCGAAACGCTGACGCCGGTGGAACAGGCTGCGCGGCGCCAGCTCGATCACATTGGCCCCGATCGTGACGAAGGGATCGCGCATCCAGCCGGTTGCGACGCCGTGCTCCTCCCCGCGCGGAAACTTGCGGTTTGCGGGACTGATCTCGCCGGCCACGTGAACCGTCACGCCGAGACGCTCGAGCAGGTCGATCGCGCCGCGGATCTGGCGGCTGAACTCCTCGAACAGCTCGGGATCGGCCTCTCTGACGTCGCGCCCCTGGTTCCGGGCCCAGAACTCCGCGAAAGGACCCTGGGCACGCAGCTTGACGTCGCTCAGGAAGACCGGCAGCACCCAGGCGTCGGGCGAACCGTAGACGCATTCCCTAAGCGGCGCCCATTCGGACTCCACCCAGATTGCAGACCCGCTGTCCGGCCGCGCCGCCGTCGCCGTGGCTTCGCTCATGGGCATCCCCTCCTCTCCGGGCGTTTTCCCCTACTCTAGCCAGCGGGCGGTGCGGCAACAGCCAAAAGGGCGCAAACACGTTTGCGCAAAATGCGAAGAGTCGATCAGGAGCTTCGGGGGTCTCGGAAGCAGTCGAGGAGCGCCCTGATGGCACGCCGGTTGGTCGCGTCACGCCGGTAGACGAAATAGAACTGAACCTCGAGCGGCGTGTCCGGCGTCTTGATTTCGATCAGGTCCTCGGCGCCGGCCGCCTTGACGAAGTGGACCGGCAGCAGGGCGCAGCCGACGCCGGCGAGCACCGCCGCCAGGATCGATTCGAGCGTGCTGCCGCGCGCCGCCACCTGCAGACGGTAGCGCCGCTCGAATGCCTGGAAGACGTCGGTGCGGTAGTCGCGCGAGACATAAGGCACCGCAATGCCGCCTTGTTCCCCGGGTGCCGACAGGACCGACCGTGCCGTCTTGAGGTGAGGCGAGCGGCGGCTCATGTAGAGGCGGTGGGTTTCGCGAAAGGCCGGTTCGTACTCCAGCGGGGCCAGCCACTCCGGCTGACCGGTCACCCCGACGTCGATGCGCCGCTCCCTGACCTGGACGTCGATCATGGGGTCCGTGTGAACGCTGACGTTGATCAACATGTCCGGAAAGGTCCGGTGCATTTCGGTCAGGGCCGCCACGATCCCGGCTTCCGGATTGGTCACGACATTGTCGATCACGCCGAGATCGAAGCCGCCGCCAAGTGTCTGACGGGTGCTTTGAATGGTCTGCTCGAACGACTGGAGTTCCGAGAACAGCCTGACCGCGGCCCCGTGC
>CAZDBC010000081.1:0-7079 GCA_964503295.1 uncultured Kiloniellaceae bacterium
AAGCAGAACAGCAGGCGCCGGGCGTCGAACGACAGGTCGGGGTCGGTGTACATGCCCTCGCCGAGCGTTTCGGGCGTGGAAGGATCGATCACCGCACGCACCTTATGCTCGGCCGCAGGCGCCGTCGGATTCTCGAGCACGTAGATCCCGCCGCTGCCGAGCGGATCGAGCGCCAGAGCAGGGGTGCCCAGGTTGCCGCCGACCTCGGCCGGCCGGCCCGCCAGCTTCATGACGTGGCCGATCAACGCGGTCGTGGTCGACTTGCCGTTCGTTCCCGTGATTCCGATGTAGCTGCTGGCCGGCTGCGCACGGCCGAGCAATTCGATGTCGCAGACGATCTCGACGCCATGGTCGCGCGCGAGAGCCGCCACGGGGTGCGGTGCCGGATGCAGATGCGGGATGCCCGGCGAGAGCACCAGCGTGGTTGGCTCGTGCCAGTTACAGCGATGGAGATCGACCAGCGGAATGCCTTGCCCGCGTGCCTCGGCGCGGCGGTCTTCGCTGTCGTCCCAGGCCCACACGTCGGCGCCGCTCGCGTGCAGAGCGCGCGCCGCGGCAAGGCCGGAGGTGCCCAGCCCAAGGACCGCGACGGGCAGACCTGCGAAGAAGGGGAGCTCGATCAAACCTGCCTCCGCCTCATCGCAGCTTCAGGGTCGAGAGGCCGATCAGCGCCAGCACGGAGGCGATGATCCAGAAACGGATCACGATGGTCGGCTCGGCCCAGCCTTTCTGCTCGAAGTGATGGTGCAGCGGCGCCATGCGGAAGACGCGCCGTCCGGTCATCTTGTAAGAGGCGACCTGGACGATGACCGAGACCGTCTCGAGCACGAAGAGCCCGCCGATGATGACGAGAACGAGCTCGTGCTTGGTCACCACCGCGATCGAGCCAAGCGCGCCGCCGCACGACAGGGAGCCGGTGTCGCCCATGAACACCATGGCCGGCGGCGCGTTGAACCAGAGGAAGCCGAGGCTGGCGCCGATCAGAGCGCCGCAGAAGACGGCCAGTTCGCCGGTGCCCGGAACGTAGTGGATCTGCAGATAGTCCGCGTAGACCGAATTGCCGACCAGGTAGGCGATCAGCGCGAAGCAGCCGGCCGCGATCATCACCGGCACGATGGCCAGCCCGTCGAGGCCGTCGGTCAGGTTGACGGCATTGGAGGCGCCGACCATGACGAGGATGGCGAAGGGGGCGAACAGCCAGCCGAGGTTGATGAGCAGGTCCTTGATGAAGGGCAGGGCGAGCTGCCCGGCAAGCTCGGGCGGCGAAAGCTTCATGATCCACAGCGCGGCGGCGAAGGCGATCGCGATCTGGGCGATCAGTTTGAGGCGTCCCGACAGGCCCTTGCTGTTGCGTCGCGTCAGCTTGAGGTAGTCGTCGCCGAAGCCTATCAGGCCGAAGCCGACGGTGACCAGCAGCACGATCCAGACGTAGCCGTTCCGCAGGTCGCCCCACAGCAGGGTCGAAATCGTGATCGCGAGCAGGATCAGGAAGCCGCCCATCGTGGGCGTGCCCTTCTTGGTCAGCAGGTGGCCAGCCGGACCATCGTGGCGGATCGGCTGACCTTCGGCCTGCTTGGACTTCAGCCAGGCGATGATCCGCGGCCCGAACAGGAAGGAGATGATGAGCGCGGTCATGACCGCGCCGCCGGTTCGGAAGGTGAGGTAGCGGAAAAGGTTGAAGACCAGGAACTCGTCGGCGAGCGGGGTCAGCAGGTTGGACAGCATGACGGCCTCGCTCAACCACCGTTGACCGCACGCGGCCGGCTTTCCCGGGGCGCGGTCAGGGCCTGTACCACGACCCCCATGCGGCTGCCGGCCGATCCCTTGACCAGGACGACATCGCCGTCGCGCACCTGCTCGGCGACCAGCGCTGCCAGCTCGTCCGCGTCGGCGCGCAGCGCGCCGAGGCGCTCGGCGGGCAGCGCCGATGCCAGGGCAGCCATGTGAGGTCCGCACAGGAACGCCAGCTCGATGCCCGCGTCGATCAGCGGCTCGGCCAACCGGGCATGGAATTCATCGGCTTGGGCGCCGAGTTCCAGCATGTCGCCGAGCACGGCGATGCGGCGGCCGCCGGCGCCCGGCGCGCTACGTCCAAGAACGGCCAGGGCCGCGGCCATCGAGGACGGGTTGGCGTTGTAGCTGTCGTCGATCAGCTCGAAGACGCCGCCGGGAACCGGCACGCTGCGCCGTTCGCCCCGGCCGCGGGTCGGGGTCAGCCGAGCCAGCTCGGCGGCCGCCAGATCGACGTCCGCCCCGAGCGCGAGGACCGCGCCGAGTACGGCCAGCGAGTTCATCACCCAGTGAAAGCCCGGCAGGGGCAGCGAGTAGTCGATGCAGTGGTTGCGCACGCGCACCTGAACCGAAGAGCACTGCGCGTGCAGGGAGTAGTCGAGCAGGCGCACCGTGGCTTCCGGGTGCTGGCCGAAGCTCACGATTCGGCTGAGGCCCTGCGCGAGCGCGTGCTCCAGGAGACGGCCGTACTGGTCGATGTCGCGATTGAGCACGGCCGCGCCGTGCGGGCTCATGGTCTCGAAGATCTCCGCCTTGGCATCGGCGATCGCATCGAGCGAGCCCAGGTTCTCGATATGAGCCGGTGCGATCGTGGTGATCACCGAGACGTCCGGGTGGATCAGACGGGTCAGCTCGCGGATCTCGCCGGCATTGTTCATGCCGAGCTCGATGACCGCATAGTCGAGCCCTTGCGGCAGCCTGGCCAAGCTCAGCGGCACGCCCCAATGGTTGTTGAGGTTGCCGCCGCTCGCCGCGGTCGCACCCTGTGGGCGCAGGCAGGTGGCGATGGCTTCCTTGGTGCCGGTCTTGCCGACGCTCCCGGTCACGCCGACGAAGCGGGCTGTCGAGCGGGCGCGCGCCGCCGCGCCGAGGCGCCACAGGCCGCCCAGAGTGTCGTCCACCATGGCCAGCGGCGCGTCGGCGGGGACGTCGGACGGGCGGTGGTCGACCATGGCCGCGGCGGCCCCGCGCGCGAGCGCCTGGGAGACGTAGTCGTGACCGTCGAACCGCGGGCCGCGCAGGGCGATGAAGAGGTCGCCCGGCGCAACGCTGCGGCTGTCGATCGACACGCCCTCGGCGACCCAGTCGCGACTGCTGTCGCCGCCGGTGGCCAGATCGACATCGGCCGAGGTCCAAAGGGGCGTGCTTGCGGTCATGATGCCTCTCCCGCCCGCGCGGCGAGATCTGCGAGGACGCCGCGGGCGACCTCGCGGTCGTCGAACGGCAGGACCTTGTCGCCCACAATTTGGCCGATTTCATGACCCTTTCCGGCGATCACCAGGACCTCGCCGGCACCGAGATCCGCGGTCGCCTCGGCAATGGCTCGGGCCCTGTCGCCGATCTCCTCCAGGTGCGGCGCGCCCGCAAGCACCTCGGCGCGGATTGCTGCCGGATCCTCGCTGCGCGGGTTGTCGTCGGTGACGATGGCGCGCTCCGCGAGACGGGCCGCGATCGCGCCCATCAGCGGGCGCTTGCCGCGGTCGCGGTCGCCGCCGCAGCCGAACACCACGACGAGCCGTCCCGCGGCGTGCGGACGCACCGCCTCCAGAACGGTCTTCAGCGCATCCGGCGTGTGGGCATAATCGACGAAGACCGCGCCGCCGGACGGCGTCCGCCCGACCGGCTCGAGCCGGCCCGGCACGCCGCGCAGCCGGCCCATCGCCTCGACGGCGGCGAGCGGGTCGGCGCCGCTCGCCACGACCAGGCCCAGCGCGGCCAGCAGATTCTGGCCCTGGAACGTGCCGACGATCGGCACCTCGACCCGTCGGGACCGGCCCATCACGTCAATCACGAGGCGCTGGCCGTCGACCGTGGGTTCCTGGACCAGGAGGCGCAGGTCGCTTTCGGCCACCCCGTAGCTGAGCACGCGCAGGCCGCGCCCGGCGCAGGCCTTTCGCTGTTGTTCGAAGATCGGCAGATCGGCATTGAGGACGGCGGTTCCGGCGGGATCGAGCAGCTCGGTGAACAGCCGCATCTTTGCGGCAAGATAGGCGTCCATGTCGCCGTGATAATCGAGGTGATCCCGTGACAGATTCGTAAACGCCGCGGCGGTAATGCGCACACCGTCGAGGCGGTACTGGTGAAGACCGTGGCTCGACGCCTCCATGCAGAGGTGATCGAAACCGTCCGCCGCGAGGGCGGCGAGGCAGCGCTGAAGCTCGACCGGGTCGGGCGTCGTCAGCGCCGCTGGCGCGTCCACGCGGGGCGGCTCCAGCCCGAGCGTGCCCAGACTGGCCGCGCGCTCGCCCAGCGCGCCCCAAAGCTGCCGCGTGAAGCTTGCGACCGAGGTCTTGCCGTTGGTGCCGGTCACGGCGGCGACGAACCGCGGCTGTCGGACGTAGAAGCGTGCCGCCATGCGCGCCAGGGCACGCCGCGGGTTGGGATCGACGATCAGGGGTACCTGCGCCTGCGCGGGCAGACGGCTGCCCTCCGGCGCGAGGATCGCCGCGGCGCCGCGCTCCACGGCCTGCGGAATGAAGTCGCGGCCGTCCGCCTGCTGGCCGGGCAGGGCAGCAAAGAGATGGCCGGGCGCCACGCGGCGGCTGTCCGCGGTCAGCCCGGTGATCTCGATGTCCTCAAAGGCCGTGTCGGCCATCACGTGACTGCTGCCTTCCAACATGTCGCCGAGCCGCAAGGGCGTCGTTGCTCCGGTTACTGGACTGACTGGCGCATGGCCGCCGGCTCCGCCTTCGCCTTGACCAGGAGGGGGCGCCCGGTCGGCGCCTGCATCTCCGGGTCTTCCGCCGGCGGCATGCCGAACAGCGAAGCCATGCGCGCGACCACGCGGCCGACCACGGGGGCCGCGACCCAGCCTGCGGTCGCGTAACCATGGGTGCGCTCGATGCCCTTCGGCTCGTCGATCATGGCCAGGATCACGTAGCGCGGCTCGGACATCGGAAAGGCGCCGACGAACGAGGCGATGCGCGAATTGCGCGCGTAGCGGCCATCCACTAGCTTTTCAGCCGTGCCGGTCTTCCCGCCGACCTGATAACCCGGCACGGCGGCCTGGCGTCCTGTTCCCTCCCGGACCACCAGGCGCATGAGCTGGCGCATCTGGGCCGAGGTCCGCTCGCTTATGACCTTGGCGTGCGCGTTCGCCCTGTCGCCGGACCGTTTGATCAGGGTCGCCGGTCGCAGAAAGCCGCCATTGACGACGGCCGCGACGGCGCTGGTCAGTTGCAGCGGGCTCACCGAGATGCCATGACCGTAGGAAATGGTCATGGTATTGACCTCGCGCCAGCGCGCGGGGAGCAGGGGCTGCCCGACCTCGGGCAACTCGATTGCGGACCGTCGGGTCAGGCCGAGCCGTTCGAGGAAGCTGCGCTGGGCCGCGCCGCCGACCTCCATGGCCATGCGCACGGTGCCGATGTTGCTCGAGTGGACGAAGATCTCGGGCACCGACTGCCAGCGATTTTTCGGTTTGTAGTCACGGATCACGAAGCGCGCCACCCGAATCGGATCGCTCGTATCGTAGCCGTCGTTCAGGGTGACCGCGCCGCTGTCGAGCGCCATGGCGGTCGTGAAGATCTTGAACACCGAGCCCATCTCGTAGATGCCCAGGCTGGCCCGGTTGAAGCGCGCCTGCGCCGGGGCCGCGGCGGGCTCGTCGGGATCGAAGGTCGGCAGCGAGGCCATGGCGAGCACCTCGCCGGTGATGGCGTCGAGGACGACTCCGGCCGCGCCGATCGCTTCGAACTCGGTCATGGCGGCGGCCAGTTCCCCAGTCAGCAGGTGCTGGATCCGCAGATCGAGGCTGAGCGCCAGCGGATCGGCGGATCCGCGCAAGCTATCATCGAAGTAGCGCTCGATTCCCGCCAAGCCGCGATTGTCGACCGAGGTGAAGCCGACCAGATGCGCGGTCAAGGGGCCGTGCGGGTAGTACCGCCGCTGGCTGCGCTGGAAATAGAGGCCGGGCTCGCCCAAGGCGTTGATCCGTTGCTGCTGGCGCGGCGTCACCTCGCGCTCGATCCAGACGAAGCTGCTGTCGCGGCTGAACTGGGCGAGCAACTGTCCGGCCGTCGCCGCGGGCAGGATGGCGGCAAGGCGCTCGGCGACCTGGCGCGGGTCGCGCAGGTGGCGCGGATTGGCATAGAGCGCCGCGGTCGGCAGCGTGGTGGCCAGGACGATACCGTTGCGGTCGACGATATCGGCGCGGCCGGTGGCCAGCGCCTGACCGCTGCTGGCGGCCAGCCGCGGCTCGTTGCCCTCGGTGAGCAGCGTCAGCTCGACCAGACGCCCGGCGATGACGAGGAACGCGAGACTGAACACCACCCCGGCGGTCAGGAGCCGGGTGCGCGCCGTCTCCAGGGCCTGCATGGCGCTGCCGTCGAGCAACACGCGCAAGCGCGCGGGACCGGAAACCCGCTCGGCGCGCTTGCGGCCGGCATGCGCCGGCGTCGTGCGTGGACGGGTCCGGCGCCACAGGGACCTCATGGCCGCATCACCTCCCCGGAAGCGCCGATCGTCGCCCGCCCGGACCGCGCCAGCAAAGGCGGGAGCGCCGCGGACGGCGAGTCCAGGCCGTCCGGGGCGCCGTTCTGCTCATCCCCAGGCAGACCGCGTGGCGGCAGGTCCGCGAAGTCGACGATCTGGGCCGGGCTCAAGGGACCCATGCCCAGATGCTGGCGGGCCAGTTGGGCGATGCGCTCCGGCCGGTTGAGGTAGCTCCATTCGGCTTCGAGCACGTGGAGGCTTTCCTGCTCGCGCAGGATCTGCCGATTCGCTGCGGTCAGCTGCTCTTCGAGCTGCTGCACGTCCTGCTTGATCTGGAACAGGATCAACAATGCGGCGGTGGCGCTGAGCAGCCACCCGACGGCCAGGACGCGGTTCATGCCCGAACCTCGCTTTGGCTGCCCGCCGGCCAGGGCGGCGCGGCGGTGCGCTCGGCGGCCCGCAACCGGGCCGAACGCGCGCGCGGGTTGGCGGCGCATTCCGCGGCGCTCGGCTTTCTGGCACCGCGGAATAGAAGGGAAAAGGTGGCGGCCGGACCCTCTTGGCCAGGGGTTTCAGGCAAGTGACGGGAGGCATGGGCCCGGCCGCCGCTACGGGTTCTCAAGAAGGTCTTGATC
>CAZDBC010000081.1:7089-9115 GCA_964503295.1 uncultured Kiloniellaceae bacterium
TGGAAAGCCACCACCGCCAGGCGCCCGCCCGGCGCGAGCAGCCGTTCGGCGGCGTTCAGCCCCCGATCCAGTTCGCCCAGTTCGTCGTTCACAAAGATGCGCAGCGCTTGGAAGCTGCGCGTTGCCGCATCGATGCCCCGTTCGCCCGCGCCGCGGCCGACCGCGCCGCGCACGATCTCGGCGAGCTGTCCGCTGCGCTCGATCGGCGCGTGCTGTCGCGCGACGACGATCGCCCGCGCGACCCGGCGGGCGCGGCGTTCCTCGCCATAGGTGTAGAGAATGTCCGCAAGAACCGCTTCGTCCGCGGTGTTGACCACCTCGGCGGCGCTCGGCCCGTCGGCGTCCCCGCCCATGCGCATGTCGAGCGGGCCGTCGAAGCGGAACGAGAAGCCCCGCTCTGCGCTTTCGAGCTGCATCGAGGAGACGCCGAGGTCGAGCGCGACGCCGTGGACGGCGCTTGCGAAGTCGGGGCCGAGCAGGGCGTCCATGTCGCCGTAACGGCCCTGGATCAGGCTCAAACGACCAGCATAGCGCGCGCCCAGGTCGCGGCCGCCGGCGATCGCCGCGGGATCGCGGTCGATGGCCCAGACCCTGCAATCCGCCGCGTCGAGCAGCGCCTGGCTGTAGCCGCCGGCGCCGAAGGTGCCGTCCACGTAGATGCCGCCGTCGCGGGGCGCCAGAACGTCGAGCACCTCGGCCAGCATGACCGGCGTGTGTCCGGGGGGCTGCGCGGCGCGGTCGGGCTTCGCCTTGCGATCGGGCCGCCGGCTCATGCCCGGTCTCCCGAACGCGGACGCAAGGCGACCGTGAGGCCATTGTCCTTGGCGCGCTGGCGGGCGGCGCTCTTGTGCTCCTCGAGGCGGCCCGGCTCCCACACCTGGAACATGTTGCCGCGGCCGACGAAGGCGGCGCGGTCGGTGATGCCGGCGTGCTCGCAAAAGGCGTCGGGCAGGATGATGCGACCCTGGCCGTCGAACGGCAGCTGCAGCGAGTCGGAAAAGATGGTGGTCGCCAGGTCGTCGTGCTCGTCGGAGAACAGATCGATTTCGCTGACGCTGGCGATCAACTGTTCCATGAAGTCCATGCCACAGCCCTCGATCGCCGGGACCCTGTAGGAACGAAAGGCGACGATGCCCTGGAACGGCAGGGCCGCGAGCGCCTGGCGGAACGGCGCTGGCACCGAAATGCGCCCCTTGCTGTCGACCTTGTTCTCGAAGGTGCCAAAGAACACCGCCACTGACTGCTCCCCCCGGCCACGGCCGTCGCGACCCCCGTCCCGCCGCCCGACCCTGCGCGCACTGCACCTGCGTGCTCGTGCATGGGATTTAATGGGATAGCATGGGAAATTATGGGTGTCAATGGGCGAACAAGTAAATTCAACGTATTAAGAAGAGCTTAACGTGACATTGTCTGGGCAAGGCAAAGTCGTCGCTGAAATAATCCGGTCTCCGGGCGCCAAGGCGCGCAGCTATTTGTATAACAATACTGTTCTTGAAATGTTCCAGTTCCGGGTTCGCGCGATGAGGCTGCGCTGCGACCTTGGTCGAGCATCGCACCGGCGGTGCGGCCTGGAACCAGCGGTCTGGGAGGCGCGGGCGAGAGGCCGAAAGGAAGCAAGTTGCCAGACGGCCTGTAAGCCGGGTTCTGTCCCTCTGTGCGAGGGGATGGCCATTCATCTGGGACGTCCGTTGCCGAACGCCTCGCGCGACCGACCCGAACGGCAGCGCGGAAACCCGCCTTGCTGCACCCGAGGGGCGCGCCTGCCGTTCCTACTTGGTCTTGCTCCGGGTGGGGTTTACCGTGCCGCTCCCGTCGCCGGGAGCGCGGTGCGCTCTTACCGCACCCTTTCACCCTTACCCCGCCGCCGGTCTCCCGGTGCGAGGCGGTTTGCTTTCTGTGGCACTTTCCCTGGGGTCGCCCCCGCCGGGTGTTACCCGGCACCGTGTTTCCGTGGAGCCCGGACTTTCCTCCCGGGTCTCGTCGGTTACCCGACGACAGCCCGAGCGGTCACCCGACCACCACGCAC
>CAZDBC010000081.1:9125-9822 GCA_964503295.1 uncultured Kiloniellaceae bacterium
CCTCCCCCGGCGCCGATCGGCACCAAAGGCGGCCATCCGGCCGTCTGGCTTCCAATAGGTAGGCGGTGGTCCCGGGCCGATCAATCCCGGCCGAGCAGGTGCAGCAGCGCGGCGAGGCGGGCCGCACAGTCGCCGTCCATCCGCCCGGTCAGGGCGCCGGGCCGGAAGTGGCGCTGGAAGGCGACGACGACATCCTCGAGCGGGTTCGCGTCGACGCCGTAGCCGAAGGCGGCCAGCTGCGCGTGCAGTTGCGCTTCCGGCGGTACAGGGTCGAGCGGTGGCGGCGCCTCCGGCCACAGGCCGACGCCGGCCGCGGCCAGTCCGGGCCAGTCGAACAGCTCGCCCGGGTCCTGCTTGCGGGCGGGCGCGACATCGGAGTGGCCGAGCACGCGGCCGGGCGGTATCGGGTGGCGGTTCAGGATGTCGCGGGCGAGCTCTATAAGGCTGGCCATTTGCGCGGCCGGAAAGGGCCGGTAGCCCCATTCGTGGCCCGGATTGACCAGCTCGACGCCGATCGAGCGGGCATTGATGTCGGTGGCTCCAGCCCAGAAAGCGACGCCAGCGTGCCAGGCGCGGCGCGCCTCCGCGACGAGGCGCACTACGCTGCCGTCCTCGTCGATCAGGTAGTGCGCGCTCACCTTGGCGGCCGGGTCGCACAGGCGCTTCAGCGCCGCCGCGGCGGTAGGCATGCCCGTGT
>CAZDBC010000082.1:0-9820 GCA_964503295.1 uncultured Kiloniellaceae bacterium
CAGCCTTTCGACCTGCCGGAGCGCCTGATCGGCAACGACCCCGCCTTTTACCTCGACTGGACGTTGCGCAGTTGGAGCCGGGTCGAGAGGCCTTTCGCGGCGGAGGCGCTGGCCGAGTACCACCGTTGCTTTCGCGATCCCGCGACCATTCATGCCACCTGCGAGGACTACCGCGCCGCGGCAAGCATCGACCTCGAGCATGACGAGGCCGACCTCGACCGGTTGATCGCTTGCCCGCTGCTGGTTCTGTGGGGCGGGCGCGGTCTCGTCGCCCGAACCTACGATGTACTCGGCCTGTGGCGCGCGCGGGCCGGCCAGGTCACGGGCGAAGCCCTCGACTGCGGCCATTTTCTGGCGGAGGAGCGGCCCGAGGCCGTGCTCCGGAGCCTCCTCGATTTCCTGGCATAGCAGCGCAAGATGCCCTCCAGATCCCAACTCGCGGACGCTAAGTTACTGACTTGTTGGCACCGGCATGGCAGCATGCCGCAGCGGGAAGGCAACAGGCGGTTCTTGGGCGAGGCTAGGTGCTTCGCGCCGGCGAAGCTTTGAGCGTCCGGCGAGAAAAGGGGCGGTGCGTCAGTAGGTCATGTCCGATCAGCGCGAGCAGATAATGGTCGAGCGGATACAGGGCCGGTCGGGCGCACCGGGCAATCCTCCGCCGCGCATTTCCTTTGCGACCCGTCTGCGCAACTACTTCTTTACCGGAATTCTGGTTTCGGCGCCGATCAGCATCACTGTGTGGCTCACCTGGAAGGTGCTGTCCTTTATCGACGACCGCGTGACGCCGATGATCCCCCCGCGCTGGAATCCGGAAACCTACCTGCCGTTCAGTCTGCCGGGGCTGGGACTCCTGATCGCGCTCAGCGTACTGATGCTGATCGGCTTCTTCGCGACCGGTTACGTCGGACGCCAGTTCATGCTGATCAGCGGACGGCTGATCGCGCGCATACCGATCGCCCGATCGATCTACACCTGGACCCGACAGGTGTTCGAGACCGTTCTGTCGCGCAAGTCCGGCGCTTTCCGCGAGGTCGTCCTCATCGAGTATCCGCGCAAGGGCTGCTGGTCGATCGGCTTCATCACAGGCCGGACCGAAGGTGAAGTCCAGGACCTGACCGCGGCAACGGTGGTTAATGTTTTCATCCCGGCCACGCCCAACCCGACGACCGGCTTCCTGCTGTTCATTCCCGAACAGGATATCCAGCATCTGGACATCACCCCCGAGCAAGGCATCAAGCTGGTGATCTCGGGCGGAATCGTGCTGCCGTCGGAAACCGGGGAGGCGGGGCGCGAACGCGCCAAGGCGGTCGCGGAGGCCGCGGCGGCGGAGGCCGAGCGGCGCGACAAGGGCAAGAAGCGGCGCCGACGGCGCCGGCCGCGCAAGTCCCTGGTGGTCCGACTGCGCGATTATCTGTTCGCCGGAGTTCTGGTCACCGCGCCGATCTCGATTACCATCTGGCTGACCTGGGAAATCGTCAACTACATCGACAATCAGGTCACGCCCCTCATACCGGCGCGCTGGAACCCGGAGACCTATCTGCCCTTCGGCGTACCTGGACTGGGCGTCGTCCTGATCATCCTGTTTCTCACCCTGATCGGCTTTCTGGCCGCGGGGCTGCTCGGCCGCGCCGTGGTTCGGTTCGGCGAACGTCTGCTCGACCAGATGCCCGTGGTGCGCGGCATCTATGGCGCCACCAAGCAGATCATGGAGACGGTGCTGCGCGAAGAGTCGAATGCCTTCCGGGAGGTGGTGCTGTTCGAATATCCCCGCCCCGGGTCCTGGGCGCTGGGCTTTCTGACCGGCAAGGGGGGCTCCACCTTCGCCCGCTTCGACGCGCCGGACATTGTCAGCGTTTTCCTTCCCACGACCCCCAATCCCACGTCGGGCTTTCTGCTCTACCTGCCGCGACGGGACGTCCGCGGCCTTTCGATGACGGTGGAAGAGGGGATCAAGATGGTCGTATCGGGCGGCATCGTCACGCCGCCGAAGCCCGCCGAGACCGACGAACTGACGCCCGGCCGGCCTCGGCCCGAGCCGGCGGCGGCCGAAGGCTGACCGCCCTCAACCCGAGCGCAGATAGCGCACCGCGCGGTCGCGGCTGAAGAGGTAGAGCAGCACGCGCAGGGCGCGTCCGCGTTCGCCCTCGAGGTGCGGGTCGCGCTCCAGGATCAGCGCGGCGTCGTCGCGGGCGGTCGCGAGCAGGTCGTCGTGAACCGCGAGGTCCGCGAGGCGGAATTCCGGCAGCCCGCTCTGGCGCGTGCCGAGCAGTTCGCCCGCGCCGCGCAGGCGCAAGTCCTCTTCCGCGATGCGGAAACCGTCGTCGGTCTCGCGCAGGATGGACAGACGCGCCCGCGCCATTTCGCCGAGCGGGCCCTGATAGAGCAGAATGCAACTGGACCGCGCCTGGCCGCGGCCGATACGTCCGCGCAACTGGTGAAGCTGGGCGAGGCCGAAACGCTCGGCATGCTCGATCACCATCACGGTCGCGGCGGGCACGTCGACGCCCACCTCGATGACGGTCGTGGCCACCAGAAGATCGACCGTGCCCTCGACGAAGGCTTGCATGGCTGCATCCTTGGCCTGACCCTTCAGCCGGCCGTGCACCAGCCCGACCCTGGCGCCGAAGCGCTCGCGAAGGTCGGCATAGCGGGCCTCGGCCGCGGCCAGGTCGCTGCTTTCGGATTCCGCCACCAGCGGACAGATCCAGTAGACCTTGGCGCCGGTATCGAGCGCCCGGCCGACCCCGGCGATGACCTCCTCGATCCGGTCTAGGGAGACGGTGCGGGTGTCGATCGGCTGGCGCCCGGCCGGCTTTTCGGTCAGCCGGGAGCTCACCATATCGCCGTAGCTGGTCAGCATCAGGGTGCGCGGGATCGGGGTCGCGGTCATGACCAGAATGTCCGCCGCGGCGCCCTTGGCGCTCAGTTCGAGGCGCTGGTGCACGCCGAAGCGGTGCTGCTCGTCGATCACGACCAACGCGAGGTCGCGAAAGGCGACGTCTTCCTGAAACAGCGCGTGGGTCCCGACCAGGATGTCGACGTCGCCCGTGGCCAGCGCCTCGAGCAGGCGCTCGCGCGTCTTGCCCTTGTCGCGTCCGGTCAGGAGTTCGATGCGCACGCCTGCAGCGGCTGCCAGGCGCAACAGGGTTGCGTGGTGCTGGCGGGCCAGGATCTCGGTCGGCGCCATCAGGGCCGCCTGGGCCCCGGCCTCGACCGCGTTCAACATGGCGATGAGGGCGACCAGCGTTTTGCCGCTGCCGACGTCGCCCTGCAGCAGCCGGAGCATGCGGTGGGGACTGCCCATGTCGGCCGCGATCTCCGCCGAAGCCCGCTGCTGGGACTCGGTCAGCCGGAACGGCAGCGCCTCGACCACCCGCCGCCGCAGGCGGCCGTCGCCTTCGATGGCGCGCCCTTTCTGCTGGGTCTGACGACGGCGAATGACGCCGAGGGCGAGCTGGTTGGACAGCAGCTCGTCGTAGGCGAGCCGGGCGCGCGGGGCCGAAAGCGGCGAGAGATCGCCCTCGGTCTCCGGCGCGTGGGCGGCCAGCAGGGAAGCGCGCCAGGAGGGCCAGCCCTGGGTCTGGCGATGGGCTCGGTCGAGCCATTCGGGCAGCTCCGGCACCGTGGCGAGAGCGCGGCCAATCGCCTTGGACAGGGTTTTCAGGGTCAGCCCTGCCGTCAAGGGATAGACGGGCTCGACCCGCTTCAGCGCCTGCAACTCCTCGGGTCGGCCGATGTGATCGGGATGGGTCATTTGCAGCGCGCCGCCGAAAACCTCGAGCTTGCCGCTCACCACACGCGTCTCGCCCTCGGGCAGTGCCCGGCGCAGGTAGTCCTCGCGGCCGTGGAAGAACACAAGCTCCAGTCCGCCGGTCTCGTCGCGGGAGGCGATGCGATAGGGCTGGCGCGGCGTGCGAGAGGGGCGGTGCGCAACCACCGTGACCAGGAGCGTTGCCGTGCGGCCCGCTTCTGCCTCGCCCAGCTTGGGGGCGTAGCGGCGATCGATCAGCCCGCTCGGCAGGTGCCAGCAGAGATCGACGACATGGGGCCCCGCCAGGGCCTCGACAAGCTTGGCATAGCGCGGACCGATCCCCGCGATCTTGCCGACCGGCGCGAAAAGGGGGAAAAGAATCTCGGGGCGCACGGTGTTTTTCTGACGGATTTCGGCCTGACAGACGGGATAGCCTGCCTTATATCGTACGCGACCACGAAGGGACAGGACATGGCCGACGACAGGCGACCCGAAGCCGGGCGCGAGGAGGATCAGGAGGCCCGCCGCAAGCGGCTGATCTACCGCAGCCAGCATCGCGGCACCAAGGAGCTGGATTTGCTCATTGGCACATTCGCGCTGCACACCGTTCCTGCGATGTCGACCCATCAGCTCGATCTCTTCGAGGCCCTGCTCGAGATCCCCGAGCCGCGTCTCTATGCCTGGCTCGTCGGGCGCGAGGAGCCCGCCGAGGACGAGCGCAACGAGGTCATCGACCTTCTGCTGAACTATCAGTACTCGCCGACAAAACTTTGATTTCTCTCGACACCGTTTGTGCAGCTGGCAGCCGGCTCCTGATCGCGAGGGCGCCGGAGGGGCTGGATGCGCGCCTTCTCGCCGAGTTTGCCGCGGCGCGCCGGGGCGAGCCTATCCTCCACGTCGCCCGCGACGATGCACGCATGGCCCGTCTCGCGGAAGCTGTCGCCTTCTTCGCGCCCGAGCACGAGATCGTGCTGCTGCCGGCCTGGGACTGTCTGCCCTACGATCGGGTCAGCCCCAACCGCGACATCCTGGCCCAGCGGATCGAAGCGCTGACGCGGCTTGCAGCTTGGCAGGCCATGTCCGGCGAGGCGGAGAGGACGGGCGGCGGGCGCCTTGTCATCACGACGGTCAACGGTCTGCTGCAACGCCTTCCCCCGCGCAGCCTGTGGGCCGGGCGGGCGCTGGCGATTTCCCGCGGCGGCCGTCTCGACCCGGATCGTCTGAACGCGTTCCTGCAGGCGAACGGCTACCAACGGGTCGACACCGTGGGCGAGCCCGGCGAGTACGCCGTGCGCGGCGGTCTGCTGGATCTCTTCCCCCCGGGCACCGAGCAGCCGCTTCGGCTCGACTTCTTCGGCGACGAGCTCGAAAGCATCCGCAGCTTCGATGCCATCAGCCAGCGCAGCGTCGGCGAGCTGGACGGCTTCGTCCTCAAGCCGGTCAGCGAGGTCATCCTCGAGCCTGACAGTATCGAGCGCTTTCGCACGGGCTACCGGGAGCTGTTCGGCCGTGCGGGCAGCGACGATCCCCTCTATGCCGCCGTGTCCGAAGGCCGCGCCTACGCCGGCATGGAGCACTGGCTGCCGCTGTTCCATGACCGTCTGGAGACGCTGTTCGACTATCTGCCCGAGGCGCCCGTCACGCTCGACCATCAGGCGGTCGAGGCGCGCGACGCCCGGCTGGAGACGATCCTCGATTTCTACGAGGCGCGGCACATGGTGGCTGACGAGCGGCTGGCCGAGGAAGCGGGAGTCTACCGGCCCGTCCCGCCGGACAAGCTGTTCCTTCTGGCCGAGGACTGGGATCGCCTGATCGATGCCCGCCCCGGCGGGCGCCTGTCGCCGTTCGACGCCCCGGACGACAGCCCCGATGTCGTCGACGCCGGCGGCCGGCCGGCACGCTCATTCGTCGCCGAGCGCATTGCCGGGCGCAGTGACGAGCAGGCCAACACCTTCGATCAGGTGTGCGATTTCGTCCGCGCCGAGCAGGGGGTCGGTCGGCGCGTCCTGATCGCCGGCTACTCCGACGGCAGCAGCGACCGACTCGGCAGCCTGCTGGGCGAACACGGACTGTCCCAGCCGGCGACGGTGGACGACTGGCTCCAGGTCCAGGCCCTGCCGGCCGGCAGCGTCGCGCTGGCCACCCTCGGCCTCGAGAGCGGGTTCGGTGTCGACGATCTCACCGTGATCGCCGAGCAGGACATCCTCGGCGAACGCATGAGCCGGGTGCAGCGGCGGCGCCGCCGCGGCGACCAGTTTCTCACCGAGGTCTCGAGTCTCCAGAGCGGCGATCTCGTGGTCCACGTCGATCACGGCATCGGCCGCTACGAGGGCCTGCAGACGATCGACGTCGGCGGAGCGCCGCACGACTGTCTGCGGGTCGTCTATCAGGGCAACGACAAGCTCTTCGTGCCGGTCGAGAACATCGAGGTGCTGTCTCGCTTCGGGTCGGAGGAGAGCGGCATCGAACTCGACCGTCTGGGCGGCGCCGGTTGGCAGGCGCGCAAGGCGCGCGCCAAGGAACGGATACGCGAGATCGCGGACGAGCTGATCCGCATTGCGGCGGCGCGCCAGATGAAGCGCGCCGATGCCCTGGCCGTGCCGCAAGGGCTCTACCAGGAGTTCGCCGCGCGCTTTCCCTACGCCGAAACAGAGGATCAGCAGCGCGCCATCGAGGACACCATCGAGGATCTCGCCTCGGGCCGGCCGATGGACCGGCTGATCTGCGGCGACGTCGGCTTCGGCAAGACCGAGGTCGCGCTGCGCGCCGCCTTCCTTGCCGTGATGAGCGGCAAGCAGGTGGCCGTCGTGGTGCCCACCACCTTGCTCTGCCGACAGCATTACCAGACCATCAGGGAGCGTTTTGCCGGACTGCCGATACGCATCGCCCAGCTCTCGCGCCTCGTCGGGCCGCGCGAGACAGCCACCGCCAAGTCCGCCCTGGCCGAGGGTAGCCTAGAGATCGTCGTCGGCACACATGCCCTGCTGTCGAAATCGGTAGCCTTCAAGGACCTGGGTCTGCTGATCGTCGACGAGGAGCAGCATTTCGGCGTCAAGCAGAAGGAGCGCCTGAAGGCGCTGCGCCAGGAGGTGCACGTCCTCACCCTTACCGCGACGCCGATTCCGCGCACGCTCCAGATGGCCATGTCCGGGGTCAAGGAGATGAGCCTGATCGCCACGCCGCCGGTCGACCGGCTGGCCGTGCGCACGTTCGTTTTGCCCTACGACCCTGTGGTGGTGCGCGAGGCGATCCTGCGCGAGCACTTCCGCGGCGGCCAGGTCTTTTACGTCTGTCCGCGCATATCCGATCTCGAGCAGCTCCAGGAGCGGCTGGTCAAGCTTGTCCCGGAGGTCAAGATCGCGGTCGCCCATGGCCAGATGACGCCGACCGCCCTGGAAAAGGCGATGACCGGCTTCTACGAGCGCCAGTACGACCTGCTGCTCTCGACCAACATCATCGAATCGGGGCTCGACATCCCCACCGCCAACACCATCATCGTGCATCGTGCCGACATGTTCGGTCTGTCGCAGCTCTATCAGCTGCGCGGGCGAATCGGCCGCTCCAAGATTCGGGGCTACGCCTACCTGACCCTGCCGCCGGGCCGCCTGTTGACTCCGGCGGCGGAAAAGCGCCTCCATGTCATGCAGACGCTGGACAGCCTGGGAGCGGGCTTCACGCTGGCCAGCCACGACCTCGACATTCGCGGCGCCGGCAATCTGCTCGGCGAGGAACAGTCGGGTCACATTCGCGAGGTCGGCATCGAGCTCTACCAGCAGATGCTGGAGGAGGCGGTATCCAAGGCCCGCGAGGGCGGCGGCCTCGAAACGGCCGCGCCCGAGGCCGAGGCCTTCACGCCGCAGATCAACCTCGGCACCTCCGTCTTGATTCCCGAAAGCTACGTGCCCGACCTTTCGGTGCGCCTGGGACTTTACCGGCGCCTGGCCGATCTGGTCGATCGCGCCGAAATCGAGGCCTTTGCCGCTGAATTGATCGACCGCTTCGGGCCGTTGCCCGAGGAGGTCGACAACCTGCTCCACATCGTCGCCATCAAGCAGCTCTGCCGCGATGCGGGCGTGGCCAAGGTGGATGCAGGGCCGAAGGGGGCGACGGTCGCGTTCCACAACGACCAGTTCGCCAATCCGGAAGGCCTTATCGGATTCATCGAAAGTCAGACCGGGCAGGTCAGCCTGCGTCCCGATCATCGGCTGGTCTACCGGCGGGTCTGGGACGACGCGAAGGCGCGCCTGCGCGGCGTGCGTCACATGCTCGAGCAGCTCGCGCGCGTCGCCGCGCGCAGCGAGGCGGCCTGATACGGCGCGTCGACCGGCCCGGCCTCAGTGTTGGGCGGTTTCCAGGTCGCTTTCGCGTGCGAGATCGAACAACTGGTGGAACACCTCGGGCGGCTGTGCTCCCGACAGCGCGTGCGCACGATTGAAGATGAAAAAGGGCACGCCGTTGATGCCCGCGTGCCGGGCCTGCCGGTCCTCTTCCCGGATCACGTCGGCGAAAGCACCCGAATCGAGAAATTCGCGCGTCTCCTCGGCGGGCAGGCCGGCGGCCATTGCGGCCGCGGTCAGGACGTCCCGGTCGCCGATGTCCTCGCCACGCATGAAATAGGCCTGGAACAGGGCTTCCGTCACTTCGTCCTGTCGGTCGTGGCCGGCGGCGAAGCGGATCAGCCGGTGCGAATCGATCGTGTTCGGTGTGCGTTCGATCCGGTCGAACTGAAAATCCAGATCGACGCTCTCTCCTGTCTCACGGATCCGGTCGTATATAGCCTTGGCGTTGCCGGGTCCGCCGAACTTGGCGGCCAGATAGCTCTGCCGCTCCATGCCTTCGGGCGGCATGTCCGGGTTGAGCTGGAAGGCGCGCCAGCGCACCACCAGTTCCGGCTGCGGCCGTTCGGCCAGTGCCTGCTCCAGCCGCCGCTTGCCGATGAAGCACCAGGGACAGATTGTATCGGAAAAGATGTCGATCTCGATCATGCTGACGGCTCTCCTGCGCTCGCTTGGCGTGTCGTCGGTACGTTGCCGTAGAGAACAGATGGGAAGCCGGCCGGACGAGGTCCAGGCTCCGCCGGCCCGGCGGCAAGCTTGACCCGGTCGCGAGCCGGCTCCCATCATAACGCAGGCCCGGCCAAGCGCCGGCGATCCGCGACAGGCGGGACCAAGGGGATGGGCGACGATGACTCCGGACAGCGGTACGGCAGGTCTTTACGAGAGCGGTCTGGAGCGGACTAAGGCCAATTATGCGCCGCTGACGCCGGTCAGTTTCCTGCGGCGCAGCGCCGCCGTCTACCCGGACAAGACCGCCGTCGTTCACGGCGCCCGGCGCTACAGCTACCGGGAATTCGCCGAGCGTTGCCGCCGGCTCGCTTCGGGACTCGCCGCACACGGCGTCGGCCCCGGCGACAGGGTCGCGATCATGGCACCCAATATTCCAGCCATGCTGGAGGCGCATTTCGCCGTGCCGATGCTGGGCGCGGTGCTCAACTCGCTCAACGTCCGGCTGGACGCGGGCACCATCGCGGCCCTGCTCGCCCACGGCGAAAGCAAGGTGTTGCTGACCGACCGCGAGTTCTCGCCGGTCATCCGCGAGGCGCTGGAGCGCGCGACGGCGCGCCCGCTGGTGATCGATATCGACGACCCCCTGGCCGAAGGTGGCGAGCTGCTTGGCGAACTCGCCTACGAAGACCTGCTGGCCGGGGGCGACCCGGATTTCGACAGCGACCAGCCGCACGACGAGTGGCAATCCCTTTCCCTGCTCTACACCTCGGGCACGACCGGCGATCCGAAAGGCGTTGTCTGTCATCACCGGGGGGCGTACCTGCTGGCGCAGGGCAATGCGCTGACCACTTCGATGGCGAAGCACGCGGTCTACCTGTGGACGCTGCCGATGTTTCACTGCAACGGCTGGTGCTTCCCGTGGACCATGTCCGCCATTGTTGGGTCCCATGTGTGCCTGCGTCAGGTGCGGGCCGAGCCGATATGGGCCGCGCTTGCGGAGGAAGGCGTGACGCATCTGTGCGGCGCCCCGGTGGTCATGTCGTTGCTGGTCTCCGCGCCCGAT
>CAZDBC010000083.1:0-9584 GCA_964503295.1 uncultured Kiloniellaceae bacterium
AGATCGGCGACATGCCGCTCGAGGCCCAGACCCGGCTGCTGCGCGTGCTCCAGGAAGGCGAGTTCACCACGGTCGGCGGGCGCCAGCCGATCCGCGCCAATGCCCGGATCGTGGCCGCCACCCACCGCGACCTGCGACAGTTGGTGCGCCAGGGGCTGTTCCGCGAGGACCTCTTCTACCGCCTCAGCGTCGTGCCCATCCGTCTGCCGCCGCTGCGCGAACGGGCCGAGGATATCCCGGAACTGGTCAACCACTTCCTGCAGCAGGCCGAGGAGGAGGGCCTGCCGGCGAAGACGCTGGAGCCGGCCGCCATGACCGTTCTCAAGAACGCGCGCTGGGCCGGCAACGTGCGCGAGTTGGAAAACGTCGTCCGGCGCCTTGCGGTGCTCTACAGCCAGGAGCTGATCGGGCCGGACGTGGTGCGCGCCGAACTGAACGAGGCGCAACAGAGCGACCGGAAGGCGCTGCTGCCGACCGGCGAATCCCTGAGCGAGGCGGTCGAGCGGCATCTGCGCGAATACTTCGGTGCGCACCGCGACGGCCTGCCAGCGTCGGGCCTGCACGAGCGCGTCCTGCGCGAGGTCGAGCGCCCGCTGATCGAGCTCAGCCTCGCCGCAACGCGCGGCAACCAGATTCGTGCGGCCCGTCTACTGGGGCTTAATCGCAACACTCTGCGCAAAAAAATTCGCGATCTGGACATTCAGGTGATTCGGGGCATTAAATAGGCCTGTGACAAATCTGCAACAGACCACCGAGGGTCTAAACGCCCGCGACGCCGGCGAGTCCGAAGGCCACGCCGGCCCGGATGCGGAACGGCCAGCCAGCCGGACCCGGGTTCAGCGCTTCCTCGACTGGGCGCACCGGCACCAGCTCGAGCGCCGGCTGGCGATCCTGCTGCTGGTCGCGACCCTGCTCTCGGGAACGGCCACCTTCGCCGCCATCACCGGCCATCTGCCGGTCGCCGCCGATCCATTTACGGTCCTTCTGCTGCTCAACCTCGATCTGGTTCTGCTGCTCGGCCTCTCGGCCCTGATCGCGCGCCGGCTGGTGATCCTCTGGATGGCCCGCAAGCGCGGCACGGCCGGGGCGCGGCTGCACGGCCGGCTGGTTGCGCTGTTCAGTCTGGTCGCTGTCGCCCCGACGATCATCGTGGCCGTGTTCTCCGCGGTCCTGTTCAGCTTCGGCCTGCAGGGCTGGTTCAGCGAGCGCGTCAGTACCGCGGTCAAGGAGTCGCTGGCGGTCGCGGAGGCCTATCTCTACGAGCACCGGCAGACGATCAACGCCGATGCGCTGGCCATGGCGCAGGACCTCAATCGCGAGGTGCGGACCAACGGTCTCAACCTGAACCGTTTCAATCAGGTCCTGGCGGCACAGGTGGCGCTGCGCTCGCTCACCGAGGCCATCGTCTACGATGGCAGCGGGCGCGTGATCGGCCGCGCCGGCTATACCCTGCTTCTCGATTTCGATCCGCGCATTCCGGACTGGGCGCTCGACAAGGCGCTCCAGGGCGAGGTCGTCATCCTGACCGCGCCCAGCGAGGACCGGGTGCGCGCCCTGGTCCGGCTCGACGCCTTGCCCGACGCCTTCCTGGTGGTCGGGCGCCTGATCGACCCGCGCGTTCTGACCCACATGGACCGGACGCGCGACGCCGTGCAGCTCTATGAGGAGCTCGAGGGCAAGCGTTCCGGCATGCAGATCACCTTCGCGATGATCTTCGTGGTCGTCGCGCTCATGCTGCTGCTTGCCGCGATCTGGGTCGGTCTGGCCTTTGCGACACAGTTGACCCGGCCGATCGGCGCCTTGATCGCCGCCGCCGAGCGGGTGCGGGGCGGCGATCTTGGCGCGCGCGTGGCCCCCGGCGAGAGCGACGACGAGATCGGCAACCTGTCGCGCTCCTTCAACCTCATGACCAGTGCCCTCGAAAGCCAGCAGCGTGAGCTGCTGGTCGCCAACCGACAGCTCGACGAGCGCAGCCGCTTCATCGAGGCGGTCCTGGGAGGCGTGTCGTCCGGCGTCGTCGGGCTCGACGCGGGCGGCCGAGTCACCCTGGCCAACCGGGCCGCCTGCGAGCTGCTGTCGGTCGAGGCGGAAGGCCTGCGCGGCCGGCTTTTGTCCGAGCGCATTACCGATGCCGACGATCTCATCGCCAAGGCGCGGCGCCAGCGGCGGCGCATCGTCGAACGCTACGTCACCCTGGATGCGGGCGACGGCAGCGGGCGCACCCTCATGGTCCGGGTCGCAGCCGAGCGCGACGACGGCAGCGTGACCGGCTTCGTGGTTACCTTCGACGACATTACCGAGCTGCTCTCGGCACAGCGCAAGGCGGCCTGGGCCGACATCGCCCGACGTATCGCCCACGAGATCAAGAATCCGCTGACGCCCATCCAGCTCTCGGCCGAACGCCTCAAACGCAAGTACCTCAAGGAGATCACCTCGGATCCCGAGACCTTCACGATCTGCACCGACACCATCGTCCGCCAGGTCGGCGATATCGGTCGGATGGTGGACGAATTCTCGGCCTTCGCGCGCATGCCGGCGCCGGTCATGACGGAGCGGTCGCTGCGCGATCTGGTGCGCCAGGCGCTCTTTCTGCAGCGCGCCGCCCATCCTGACATCGACTTCGTCGAGGAGCTGCCGGAGCGCGAGATTGTCGTCTCGTGCGATGCCGAACAGATCGGCCGCGCCCTGACCAACCTGCTGCTCAACGCGGCCGAGTCGATCGAGGCGCGACGCACCGAGGAATCCGACGCGCCGCCCGGGCGCATCGTCGTGCGCCTGCGCAGCGAGCAGGCGCGGGCGGTCGTGGAGATCGAGGACAACGGCAAGGGCCTGCCCAAGGCGGAACGCCACCGCCTGACCGAACCCTATGTCACAAGCCGTGACAAAGGCACAGGTTTGGGCCTTGCCATCGTGAAGAAGATCATGGAGGAGCATGGCGGCGACCTCGAACTGCACGATGCGCCCGAGCAGGGTGCTTGCGTGCGGCTGGTCTTTCCGGCGACGAATGCCGGCACCGCCCAGACCCCCAGGTCGGATCTCGCCAAGGTGACATAGAAGGCGATCGAGCGAATGGCTAAAGAGATTCTCATCGTCGACGACGAGGTCGATATCCGGATGCTGATCACCGGGATCCTGCGCGACGAGGGCTACGAGACGCGCGATGCGGGCGACAGCGACGCGGCGCTGGCCGAGATCCGTCATCGCCGGCCCAACCTGGTGATTCTGGACATCTGGTTGCAGAACAGCGCGCTCGACGGGATCGAGCTGCTCGGCGAGATCCGCCGTCACCACCCTTCGGTTCCCGTCGTCATGATCAGCGGCCACGGCACGATCGAAACCGCAGTGGCGGCGATCAAGCAGGGTGCCTATGACTTCATCGAGAAACCGTTCAAGGCGGACCGGCTCCTCCTGGTCGTGGAACGCGCGATCGAAGCGGCGCGCCTGCGCAGCGAGAACGAGGAGCTTCGCCTGCGGGTTGGACCGCAGACCCGCCTGATTGGGGTATCCCACGGCATCTGTCAGCTCGACCAGGCGATCGCCAAGGTCGCTCCGACCGGCAGCCGCGTACTGATCACCGGTCCCGCCGGATCGGGCAAGGAGGTGGTGGCGCGCCAGCTGCACGCCGCCTCGAAGCGCGCGCAGGGGCCCTTCGTCGTGCTCAACTGCGCCACCATGCGGCCGGACCGGCTGGAGATCGAACTGTTCGGCACGGAAGCCGGGCTGGAAGGGGCCGATGCCCCGGCGAGCACCGGCACGTTCGAGCGCGGCGGCGCGGACCTGTACGTCCCGTTTCCCAACCCAGAGCAAGATTGTCCGCGCCCTGCAAGAGCAAACCTTTGTCCGGGTCGGCGGCGACCAGAGGGTCGAGGTCGACGTCAGGGTGATCGCATCGACCAACCGCGATCTCAAGACGCTGATCGCGGCCGGCCGCTTCCGCGAGGATCTTTTCTATCGGCTCAATGTGGTTCCCTTGCGCGTGCCGGCGCTGCGCGAGCGGCGCGAGGACATTCCCGAGCTGATCCGGCATTTCATGCGCCATGCCGCCGAGTCCGCGGGCCTGCCCGAACGGCGCCTGACCGAGGACGCGGTCGCCGCCTTGCAGGCCTACGACTGGCCCGGTAACGTCCGTCAGCTTCGCAACGTCATCGATTGGCTTTTGATCATGGCACCGGGTGAGCCGCAGGAACCGATCCGCGCCGACATGCTGCCGAGCGACATCGGCG
Source organism: uncultured Kiloniellaceae bacterium (assembly GCA_964503295.1). GTDB lineage: Bacteria > Pseudomonadota > Alphaproteobacteria > Kiloniellales > Kiloniellaceae > CAZDBC01. The sequence goes on from CAZDBC010000083.1 coordinate 4,224, forward strand.
CGGTCGCGCCTGCGAACCTGACCGGCGACGCGGGGACGGAGATCATGTCCTTGCCCCTGCGCGATGCGCGAGAGGTGTTCGAGCGCCAGTACCTGGAGGCCCAGGTGCTCAGGTTCGGCGGCAACATCTCGCGGACCGCCAACTTCATCGGCATGGAACGCTCGGCCCTGCATCGCAAGCTGCGCTCCCTTGGCATTTCCTCGAGCGAGCGCCAGTAGTCCGGCCGGCGCCGGCATCGGGCGCAGTTTCCCGCAAGGACGGTCATGAAGGTCATCATCTGCGGCGCCGGCCAGGTCGGCTTCAACATCGCCCTCTACCTGTCGGGTGAGAACGCGGACATCACCGTGATCGACCAGTCGCGGGAGTTGGTTGAAAAGATCACCGATTCGCTCGACGTCAGGGGCGTGGTCGGTTTCGCGTCGCACCCCGACGTGCTCGAACGCGCCGGCGCCTCGGACAGCGACATGGTCATCGCCGTGACCTATGCCGACGAGGTCAATATGGTGGCCTGCCAGATCTGCCATTCAATTTTCGAGGTGCCGACGAAGATCGCGCGCATCCGCAACCAGAGCTATCTCGAGCCGATGTGGTCGGATCTGTTCAGTCGCGACCACATGCCGATCGACGTGATCATCTCGCCGGAGATCGAGGTGGCGCGATCGAACGGCGCCTGGAGATCCCCGGTGCGTTCGACGTTCATCCCCTGGCCAACGGCAAGGTGAGTTTGGTCGGCATTCACTGCACGCCCGACACGCCGATTGTGAACACGCCCCTGCGTCAGCTCACGGGCCTGTTTCCGGACCTGCACATTGTCGTCGTTGGCATCTCCCGCGACGGCGTGGGGTTGGTCCCGACCGCCGACGACGAACTGCTGATCGGGGACGACGTCTATCTCGTGGCCGAGACCTCCCACCTGCCGCGCGCCATGGCGGCCTTCGGCCACGAGGAGAAGGAGGCGCGCCGGGTCGTCATTGTCGGCGGCGGGAACATCGGTCTCAACCTCGCCCAGGCGGTCGAGCGGGACCACCCCTACGTCTCGGTCAAGATGATCGAGGTCAACAAGAAGCGGGCGGAGTTCGTGGCCAGGACCCTGGAGCGCACCGTGGTGATCCACGGCGATGCCCTGGATACCGAGATTCTGACCGAAGCCAACGTCGGGTCGGCCGAGACCGTCATTGCCGTCTCGAACGACGACGAGGTCAATATCCTGACCTCGATGCTGGCCAAGCGCTTCGGGTGTCAGCGGGCGGTCACGCTGATCAACAAGAGCTCCTACGGCGTGCTGATCAACAATCTCGGCATCGACGCGGTGGTCAATCCACGCTCGATCACCGTCTCCAAAATTCTCCAGCACGTGCGCCGCGGCCGGATCCGCTCGGTGCATTCGCTCGCGCAAGGGTTCGGCGAGCTGATCGAGGCCGAGGCGCTCGAGACCTCGAGCATGGTCGGCGTGCCGATCAAGGAGGCAGATCTGCCCGAAGGGGTGATCGTCGGTGCCATCGTGCGCGATGGCGAGGTCATCATTCCCCGCGGCGGCGACATCATTCGGGCGAACGATCTCGTGATCATCTTTGCCGCACAGAAGGCGGTGAAAAAGGTTGAGAAGCTGTTCGCCGTGAAGCTCGAGTTCTTCTAGCCTGTGCGCTGGGCGAGCCGTCCAACGCCGTCGACATGAAAGGAGTACGCCATGCCGCGGCAGGCCTACGTCAATGGCCGCTATGTCCCACACGGGCAGGCCAGCGTTCACATCGAGGATCGGGGCTATCAGTTTGCCGACGGCGTCTACGAGGTGGTGCCGGTCTATAACGGCATCCTGGTCGACGAGGACCTGCATCTCGACCGGCTCGAGCGCTCGCTGCGCGAGCTGGCCATCCCGGCGCCGACGTCCCGGCGCGCGCTGAAACTGATCAGCCGGGAGCTTATTCGGCGCAATGCGCTGCATTACGGCTTCGTCTACATGCAGATCACCCGCGGTGTCGCGCCCCGTGACCACAAGTTCCCGAAAGAGGTCCGCCCGGCCCTAGTCATGACGACCCGCCAGACCAAACCGCACGGCGAGGAGCTGCTCAGCCGCGGCCTCAAGGTCATCACCATTCCCGATCAGCGCTGGGCGCGTTGCGACATCAAGTCGGTCTCGCTGCTGCCCAACGTGCTGGGCAAGCAGAAGGCGGTCGAAGCCGGCGCTTACGAGGCCTGGCAGGTCGATGCCAAGGGACAGGTCACCGAAGGCACCTCGACCAATGCCTGGATCGTTACCGCCGACGACAAGGTGGTGACGCGCGATGCCGGCAATACCATTCTCAACGGGATCACGCGCATCTCCCTGCTCGACAAGATCCGGGGCCAGGGGCTGGCCCTCGAGGAGCGGCCCTTCACGGTCGAGGAGGCGAAGGCGGCGCGCGAGGCCTTCATCACGTCGAGCACCTCCTTCGTGCTCCCGGTCACGCAGATCGACGACACGCCCGTGGGTAACGGACATCCGGGTCTGCTCACGGCCAAGCTGCGCGATCTCTACATCGAACACATGGAATCGCTCGGCGAGAGCGCGCAAACGCAGACCGCGGCCCGGGCATGAGCCTCGAGCGGCCGCGCGCCGTCCTGTTCGACTGGGACAACACCCTGATCGACAGCTGGGACCAGATCGGCAAGGCTCTCAATGCGACCCTTGAGGCGATGGGCCATGCGCGTTGGACCCCCGAGGAGGTCCGGGCACGGGTGCGCGCCTCGGCGCGCGACGCCTTTCCGCGCCTTTTCGGCGACCGCGCGGACGCGGCGTCGCGCCTGTTCTTCGACAACTACCGTCAGCTCCATCTCGAGGGCCTGCGTGCCATGCCCGGAGCGGGCGAGCTGCTGGCGCTGCTGCGCGACGAGCTCGGGGTCTATGCCGGCGTGGTCAGCAACAAGCAGGGGGAATTCCTGCGCGACGAGGCCCGGCACCTGGGGTGGACGCCCTATTTCGGGCGTCTCGTGGGGGCAAGCGATGCGGCGCGGGACAAGCCGGCCCGCGCGCCGGTCGAACTGGCGCTGAGTGGCGCAAAGGCGGCTGTCGGGTCGGAGGTCTGGCTGGTCGGAGACACCGACATGGACATGCTCTGTGCCCGCAACAGCGGCTGCGTCCCGGTGCTGCTGCGCGCCGAGCCGCCCGCAGGCGACGAGTTCGGGGCGGCGCCGCCGCGCCTCCATTTCGCCGACTGCGGTGCCTTGGCGGCCGCCCTCAAGGACCTATAATGGCGAACAGGTAACAGGGACGCTCGCCCTTTGTTGGCGAGGCGGCCAGTCGCCTGCGCGTGCCCGGGGACAAGCATTGAATTGCACCTTCGCCGGACCAATCTATTTCAGACCCCGAGTGTAAGAACCGACAGCAACAATGCAGCAACAATAGAGAATCAATAGAAGGGGGCTTGCATGGCCGCGGAAAAATCGCAAAGCGTTCAGGATGTATTTCTCAACCACATTCGCAAGAACAAGGTCGCTGTCACGATCTTTCTGGTCAACGGCGTGAAATTGCAGGGGATCATTACTTGGTTCGACAACTTCTCCGTACTTCTTCGCCGTGATGCCCATTCCCAGCTCGTCTACAAGCACGCCATCTCGACCATCATGCCTGCGCAGCCGGTGCAGCTCTTCGAGCCCGACAAGGAGGAGGCCGAGGCTGGCTGAGGCTCTCCTGCGGTTGCGCCTCCAGCCGCGCGGCGACACCCCGACGGCCGCTCCTGAGATCTTCGCATGAGCACGCGCGCGCTGGTCATCCATCCTGAGCTGACGAACGCGCCGACGGGCGGGCGCGCGGCCCAGGTGCGCCTGGACGAGGCCTGCGGCCTTGCCCTGGCCATCGGCCTGGAGGTTGCCCATGCGGAGGTGATCAGGCTCAATCGGCCGCGTCCCGCCACGCTGGTCGGCGGTGGCGTCGTCGAGCGGCTGCGCGACTTCGTCGCCGCGCACGAGGTCGCCGTCGCGGTGGTCGATCATGCGCTGAGCCCGATTCAGCAGCGCAACCTGGAGCGCGCGCTGCAGTGCAAGGTGATCGACCGGACCGGCCTGATCCTTGAGATCTTCGGAGCGCGCGCCCGGACTCGCGAGGGTCAGCTCCAGGTCGAGCTGGCGGCCTTGAGCTATCAGCGGTCGCGCCTCGTGCGGTCCTGGACCCACTTGGAGCGCCAGCGCGGCGGTTACGGCTTCCTGGGCGGGCCCGGCGAGAGCCAGCTCGAGATCGACCGGCGGCTGATCACCGAGCGCATCACCCGCCTGAAGCGGGAGCTGGAGCAGGTCAAGCGGACCCGCGGCCTGCACCGCTCCGCGCGGCGCCGGGTGCCCTACCCGGTGGTTGCGCTGGTCGGCTACACCAACGCGGGCAAGTCGACGCTGTTCAACCGTCTGACGGCGGCCCAGGTCCTCTCCCAGGACCTGCTGTTCGCCACGCTCGATCCGACCATGCGTCGCCTTCGGCTGCCCTCCGGCCGGACGGCCATCCTGTCGGACACGGTCGGCTTCATCTCGGATCTGCCGACCGAGCTGATCGCCGCCTTCCGGGCCACGCTCGAGGAGGTGATCGAGGCTGATCTCATTCTCCACGTCCGGGACATCGCGCATCCCGACAGCGATGCCCAGCGCGACGACGTGCGCGCCGTGCTCGACAATCTGGGCGTCGACGGGCCGGCGGCCGAAGGCGTGCTCGAGGTCTGGAACAAGGTCGACCTGCTCGACGACGCCGGCCGGATCTTGCTCGGCGGCGACGGTTCGGGCGCCGGCATCGGCGGGCCCCTCCTGTGCTCCGCGGCGACGGGCGAGGGCTGCGACCGTCTGTTGGCCGCCATCGACGAGCACCTGGCCGCGGGCCAGGAGGTGGTCGACCTGGACGTCGCCCTGTGCGACGGCAAGGCCCTGTCCTGGCTCTATGAGCATGGCGAGGTGCTGTCGCGTCACGACCGGGACGAGACGACCCATCTGACCGTTCGCCTCGACCCTGCCGACCTTGCCCGCTTCACCCAGTTGCACCAGGGCGCCGGCGCCCCGGCCGTGCGGCCGCGCTAAGGCGGCGGGTGGCAGGGCGGTTGTCGGCGCGTGAAGCCATCGCGCGGGGTTGACTCGGAAGAGCGCGATCACTATACGGCAGTTAGCACTCGCCTGTGGTGAGTGCCAAAGAATTCGGCCGGCCCGTGTTGGGCCGGTTGCCGTTTCTGCACCAGCAACGAACGAGCCGCATGGGGAGAAGTTCATGAAATTCAAGCCGTTGCACGACCGGGTCGTGGTCGAGCCGATGGACCGGGAGGAAAAGACTGCCGGCGGCATCATCATTCCCGACACCGCCAAGGAAAAGCCGATGCAGGGCAAGGTGATCGCCGTCGGACCCGGAGCCCGCGA